>JAGODS010000247.1 GCA_017998135.1 Bacteroidales bacterium | reverse complement strand
TATTTGCTGTCAATGTCAATTACTTTGCTGTCGATGTCAATTTCTTTGCTGTCGATGTCAATTTCTTTGCTGCGGATGTCAATTTCTTTGCTGCGGATGTCAATTTCTTTGCTGCGGATGTCAATTTCTTTGCTGCGGATGTCAATTAAACCGCTGTAGATGTCAATTAAACCGCTGCAGATGTCAATTTATTTACCGCCCCTTTTTATTTTACAGCATTGATTTTAAATTAATTAGCAAAGAAATAATATTTAATAGCAGCGGATTAAAATTAAAAAATATATCAAAGAACTAAATTCAGGGAATAAAAATATAGTGAAAATTTTGTAGAAAGAAAAAATTGATGGAGAATTGTCCAATATTATTATCCATTAAAGAAAAATTAAAAAGCTAACTACCTGGGAGCCTAATTTTAGAATTTATAAATAAAAAAAACCTTATAAACCTTTATCAATTATAATAAATTAGTTACTTAACAGTTACAAAATTTATCAACAAAAAGCTTTTATTCTCAAATTATTTTATTTTTGCAAACATAAGAATTAAAACCTTTTAATAATGATTAAACTATTCCTTGTATTACTAACCGGCTTATACAGCTATATAGCGCTGGCAAATCCCAATCCCGACCTGCTAAAAAAATATAAAGACGATAGCAAATATGCCGGCTCCAACCTACTTATGCTTTACGACAGCACCACTGCTGAAGTAAAAGAAAGCGGCTTGAGTTACTATTACTTCCACAGACTTTATAAAGTACTTAACCGCAAAGGTGCTTTAACACTTAGTGTTATCAAACAGGGCTACGACCCCCTCACTGCTTATACAGATATTTTAAAAGTAACAGTGTATGCCAAAGACGGTTCTACCCGCGAAATTGATGTTAAGAAAACAACCGACTACGCCGCCCCGGCACGTAGTATTTACTGGGGAGCACGCGAAAAAATGTTAGAGGTAGGAAGACTTAACCCGGGAGATGCTCTTGAAGTTCTTATCTATAAAAAAGGCTTTTCTTATGCCCTTCTGCAAAACGACGACCAGGATTATATACCTCCTATGTATGGCAGTTTTTATGATATAGTTCCTTTCTGGAGCGACGACCCCGCTAATATTTATTGCCTTTCAAAAGTATATAAAGTTAAATTTCCTGAAAGTAAAAATGTTTATTATAAATTTTACTATGGAGCAGCCAAAACCGAAATTTTTAAAAGAAATAAAGAGCAAATCTATATTTTCAGTCAAACGGACATAGCTCCTTTTAAAAAAGAACCGATGATGGTTTCACTTTACGATGTCGCTCCGAAACTGCTTATCTCAACAACTAAAAGCTGGTCGGAAAAATCAAAATGGTTTTACGGAGTAAATGAAGATTTCGGTAGCTTTATTGCTGATGAAAAAATAAAATCTATGACCAAAAAGATATTACGAACAGCTAAAACAGAGATGGATTCCGTATCACTACTTACGCACTGGGCAGCAGATGAGATACGCTATTCGGGTCTTAATATGGGCAAAGGCGAAGGCTTCACGCTGCATAAAGGAACAATGACCTTTCTCGACCGCTGTGGCGTTTGTAAAGACAAAGCGGGGATGCTTATAACGATGCTCAGGGCAGCAGGCTTTGAAACTTATGCTGCTATGACTATGGCGGGTTCTAAAATAGACGAAATACCGGCTGACCATTTCAACCACTGTGTTGTTGCAGTGAGGTTAAAAGACGGCAAGCTCCATCCCTTAGACCCTACCTGGGTACCTTTCAGACGAGAATTATGGTCAAGCGCCGAACAGCAACAAAACTACCTCGTCGGTACTAAATCCGGCGAAAAACTTGCAATTACACCTGTCTCACCCGCCGAAAATCATTATATAAAATTAACTGCCAACAACGAACTTGCTGCAGACGGCACTCTAAAAGGCGAACTCGTGGTTGAAGCCGAAGGACAAAGTGATGCTGCCGTTAGAAGTTTGTTTACTTCATATTTTAAAACCCAATGGTTTTATAATGCCGAAAAAGAATTCACTGACCTCTACCCTGCCGCTGTCATTGAAAATATTGATTATAAAGAACCTTATAACTATCTTGAAGCGCCTGTTAAAATAACTTATAAATACACAATAAAGGATTTTGCTGTCAATACAGGAAAAACGCTCATTTTTCAACCTATAATTTTCACCCAGCTATTTAAAAGAGGGCAAAACCAGTTTAACTATGACACTACTTTAACTGAAAGAAAATATGCTTTTCGCGATAGATGCTCACGCTTAGTTGAACTTAAAGAAAATATCAAATTGCCTGCCGGTTATAAAGCAGTTTATTTACCCAAAAACAATGACTTTAAAGCTGCAGCAGCAAGTTTTTCTTCTTCTTCTTCAGTAAATAATAATACTGTCAGCCTCACTTCTACTATCAGACTGGAGAAAAGGGTTTATGAAAAGGAAGATTGGACTGATTACCGCAAAGTTGTTGCATTGCAGCTTAACAACCTTAAAGAAAAAATTATTATCAGCAAATAGTTATAATATAAAATCCCTCAATAATAACATTTTAAATTCAATTAATACAATATGAAAAATCTCTGGATATTATTAATGATTTTAGCCCTGACAGCTTGCAAGAAAAAAATAACACAACAGGATTATCCCGATGCTGATGCCTGTTATATTAAAGTAATTAAAGAATATACGCTCAATGAAGATGGTTCATCAGTGTTTCATTATTATCATCAGCTCAAGTTGTTTTCTTATCTGTCATTCAACAGCAGGTATGGAGAATCATTTATTCTTTATAATCCAAAATATCAGGAATTAAAAGTAAATAGGTCTGTAACAACGATGGCAAACAACTCTGTCGTACCCTCACCTGAAAATGCATTTAATGAAGTGCTGCCCCGCTTTGCCGACAATGCAGCAGCATATAATCATCTCCGCGAAATGGTCGTCTCTCATACCGCTCTGGAGAAAAATGCAGTTATTGAGCTTGATTATACTATCACTTCCAAAGCAGGCTTCGCTCCTGCTCTTATGATTAATGATGTGGTCAACGCCAGCTCACCAACTAAAGAAATTGAATATTTTGTCAGAGTTCCTAAAAAAAGTAAAGTCGCTTTCAGTTTAACCGGACCTGAAAATATAAAAGTCAAACAAAAAGAAGACGGCAAAACTATTCTTTATTACTGGAAAGCCAAAGATATTCAGGCTCTCTCAAATGAGCCCCTGCAACCCGCCAATAATACATCCTTATATAAATTCATTTTTTCTACTGCTAACAGTCAGCAAAACTTAGTTAAGCATATTACCAAACAAGCTGCTTTTAAATTTGATGTAAATCCTGCTTTACAGACTGAAATTGACGAACTGGCTAAGACAGATACTAACAAATTAAAATTAGCCCTTAATACACAGGCTAAAGTGGTAGATGAATTTAATTATTTCCCTGTACCCTTATATTTGAATGGATATAAAGTTAGAACTGCTTCAGAGATATATAATAGTAACGGTGGCTCGGAACTGGAAAAAGCCATACTAATGAAAACTATTTTTAACAAACTTGGCATTAGCTCTGATATAGTTGCTATTTCTGGAGAATATAACGATAATAAATTCTCTATACCTCTTTTGTTTAACAATTTTATTCTTAAAGTAAATTATGAACAGGGAAAAACTATTTACCTCTCACCTATTCATAAAGATAACCAGGACCTCGCTTTTAAAATGCAAGGCTACGCTTATTATACTTTAAACAACAATATTGAAACAAACTTCTTTAATAAACAAGATTGCTGCAACACTATCTCTGTAAAAGGCGAATTTACTATCAAAAACGCTAAAGAATATACTGCTTCGCTTGACGCTGAATTTACAAAGTCCTTTAATCCTTATCTTAAAATGTCTGTTGATAAAGAAACTATCAAATCTCTTTATCCATCAACGAGCAAATACGAGATTATTTCACTGACCAAAGATCAGCTTAAAGCGAAATTTAATATTGAAAACAAAAACACTAACACTAAAGAAAAATATATTTTTATTCCTATCCCCGTTTCATCAGCAGGCTTTGATAGCTATGGCATCACATCGCTCTCCTCAAAAAGAAGCACCCCGCTTGAACTGCCTTATGATTTATCCGAAAACTACGAATA
>JAGODS010000246.1 GCA_017998135.1 Bacteroidales bacterium | reverse complement strand
TCCAAAATTTAGGCATAGCTTCTTTCATTACATCGTTAAAAGAAGAGAAAATATAATCATATTCAACAACTAAAGTCTTGCTTTTCAAAAGTTGTTGATATTCTTCATAATTAGCAAACTCAAGTTGAGCAACACAAAAATTGTTAAACAGTATAAAAATAAAAAATATATATTGTTTCAGATTCATATATTGTTTTGGTCTGCAAATATTATTATTTTTAACCAATTAAGGTGAAATTTTGTTACTTTTGTAATATTTTTTTTAATTTATGCAACCTTTTTACTTAATTTATTGTCTATTATAAATACAAGGACCTGATGTTGTCTGAATACGAAATAATACAGGGCTGTAAGAAGAATAAGGCTAAATACCAGGAATTGTTATACAAACGCTATTGTTCCGCTATGTATGGAGTTTGTCTTAGATACAGCAACGATAAAGCCGAAGCAGCAGATTGCATGCAGGAGGGTTTTATTCGTGTATTCAACAATATAAACAGTTTTAAAGGCGAAGGCTCACTTGAAGGATGGATTAGAAAAATTATGGTTAATACTGCTCTTAATAATTACAAGGCTAACCAAAAAAGCAGTTACCATTGCGATTTGGAGGATGCAAAAAATATTGCTTCCGATTACAGCTCAGCTTTTGATAACATATCCGTACAAGAGCTTCTAACTGTTATTCAAGAACTTTCTGAAGGATATAGGCTCGTTTTCAACCTTTATGCTATTGAAGGATACTCTCATAAAGAAATCGCTGAAATGTTGGAAATTTCTGAAAGCACCTCAAAATCACAATTATCAAGAGCAAGGGCTTTATTACAAAAGAAACTGACTTCTATTTATAATTACCACTGTAAAGAACTTTCTAAACCTGTTATTAATAAAATAGATGAAGAAAACTTATTCTAATAATTACTTATTATTATGAAAGAAAACAACGAAATAGATAAATTATTCAGAGATAAACTCGCTAATTACGGGGAAGCCCCACCCCCTGACAGTTGGAAGAATATCAGTTATAAAATTAATAAAAATAATTTCAAAAATTATCTGTTTGTTCTTTTGTCTATTATTTTTATTTTATTTATCACTACATTTATTGGTTATTATTATTTTAATAAAAACTCTAAAAATATTACATCTTTGAACTATACTACCAAATACCCAATACCTAATTCCCAATACCAACTATCAGACAAGAAAAAGACTGATTTGAAGTCAAATAATACTACCCAACACCCAATTCCCAATACCAAATACCCAATACCAAATACCAAATACCCAGTACCCAGTACCCAATACCAACTATCTGACAAAAAAAAGACTGATTTGAAGTCAAACAATATTACCCAATACACAATACACAATACACAATACCCAGTACCCAGTACTCAGTACCCAGTACCCAGTACCCAATACCCAGTTCAGAATACACGATACCCACTCTTAGATAAGGATAAGCTTGTGGAGAGCCTGAACAATTCGGAAATACTAAAAATAAAATCTAAAAATTACAATTTGATTGATTCTTTTCAATCAACTCCTTTATCATTAATAAACTTTGATGAAACTATAAAGAAGAAAAACAAAATAAAAGCATTCTATTTTATAGGGTTTAATTATACTCCCGAATATGTAAAAAACCGATTACTCAAAAATAATAGTCTTATAAATAACTTTGATCTTAATCTGAGAGCTGATTACGGTTCTTTTTACCTGAGCAGCGGACTCGGTTTAAGTTATTCTTATAATGATTATTGGAATTATTCTATTCTATATGAAAAAAATGAAGTTATCGGCAAATATAACAAAGTTGACTCTGTTGCTTTTTCAGTTTCTATTGATACTGTATTTACTCTTACTGATACAATTTATAAAACAAAAATAAAACCTAACTTCTTTACAAGCGAAACTGAAGTTAAAGATAAAATTCAACATAAATACAACAGCACTTTAAGTAATAAAATAATATATTTGTTTATTCCTTTTAAAATAGGAACGGATTTATACAGGACTGAAAGGCTGACAGCAGGAATTAATGTTGGTGGAACTATTGTATTCCTTATTTCAGAGAAAAAACCGGATATAAATTTAAAAGACAAACCTGATAACATTATCTTTGTAGATAATAAAGCACCTGGCAGAGTAAGAACTTATTATAACTATCTTCTGACACTTTCAATAAAATACAGTTTATCTGATAAAATTTTAATTAATTTTGAACCCCAATACAAAGCCTCTATTGGATCGGTATATAGCGGACTAAATAAAAATAAAACCGAAACTATTGGCTGCGGTATAGGGCTTATTTATAAAATTAAATAAATCATTATGAAAAAGTTATTTTCTTTATTATTTTTATTTTACCTGCTTAGCAATCTTAGTCGAGCTCAAAATGATACTATCTGCAAAGCCTTCTTTGATTTTTACCAGGACTCTGTTATTAGTAATAATGTGTTTTTTATTAATAAATCTATTTCTCAGTTTTATCAAACTTACTGGGATTTTGGAGATGGAACCGTTTCAAACGATACAAACCCTACTCACAATTATGCCGACACAGGCTCTTATAATGTTTGTCTAACGATTATTGATTCATTAGACAATTGCAAAGATACTTACTGTCAGCCTGTTATTATCACCGGATTTGTTCAACCTGTTAGTTGTAAAGCATCCTTTTATCTTTTGGGTGATAGTATGTCTGGCAATAATACAATTAAATTTATCAATACTTCATCATCTAATAGTAATAACTATATTTATAAATATAAATGGGATTTTGGCGACGGAAAAACTTCTGAAGAAATCAATCCCGTGCATACTTATCCTGAACCTGATTATTACAATATTTGTCTTTATTTAGATGTTTATTCAGATTCTAATCCTTTAATACCTGTTTGCTCCTCCGAATACTGCCTTTACGATATTCTTACAGGAAATCCTTCATTTTATATACTCGGAGGTCAGGTCTTTCTTGATAAATTTCCTGTATCCCGGGCAAAAGCTTACATTTACAGGCACAAAGTCAATGACAATTATTTATTGACTGACTCTATGTCTTTTGATACACTGGGTTATTACTATTTTTACAAACTTATGGCAGGTAATTATATAGTAAAAATATTACCTGATAAAGATAATTTTGAATTTCTACCTACCTATTATGGAGATGTTACAACCTGGAATGAGGCTAAAGCTATTACTCTAAACAAAGATATTTATAATGCCGATATAGAGCTTAAATCTTTAGTTAATACAGTTAATTCAACAGCAAAAGGACAAATTCAGGGATATATATATAATACTATCGGGAGTTCAACTAATTTACAGATTCTTTTATCCGATTCAATATTTAAGCCTTTGTCTTTTACATTTACTAATAGTAAAGGGTTTTTCAGATTTAATAATATTCAGAATGGTAAATATTTTATAACTATTGACGAACCAGGTTTAATTTTTGACACCTTAAATGTTACTATTGACCAAAAAAATAATAATATTGAAGTTAATATTTATAATGATTCAGTTAAATATAATTCTGCTGTACCTTATTCTAAATACGCAATTGCCGGTACTGATTTAGAAATATTCCCTAATCCTGTTAAAAACCAGTTAAATATTATTTATAAAGATAATTTTAATCAAAATCCAAACTTGTACATATTTAATATGACCGGAAATATGGTCTTTTCAACTACTTTAAATAAAAATACCACTCAACTGAATATAGAACAATTAGAAAAAGGAATATATTTTATCCGGCTTAAATTTAATAATGGAAAATATCTTCATAGCAAAATTATTAAATTATAAGGACATTAAGAGAGTATTTGGTATTTGGTATTGAGTATTTAGTATTGTGTATTTGGTAGTTAAAACATTCTAATCTGCTAATAATATAACATAATATTTTCCAAAAAACCCCGCAGGGGTGAAAGGATGGTAGGAAATATATATTCAAATAAACCCCGCAGGGGTGAAAGGATGGTAGATGAAAGGATGGTAGAAAATATATATATAATGAAAATTTCCAAAAAACCCCGCAGGGGTGAAAAGATGGTAGGACAGCAGCAGATTTTCCTTATCTTTTTGACTGAAAAAATTTTGTAATTAATTCAGAAGCCTGGTCTGAAAGTAA
>JAGODS010000245.1 GCA_017998135.1 Bacteroidales bacterium | reverse complement strand
ATTATAATGGATAATAATATTAATGACAATTCTCCTTATACCATTAATGTACCTGCTTCCAACAAAAAGGCTACAAAAAATCCGTCTGTTACAATGCCGATAGATATTAATAAAAATGACAACAAATCTATACCCAATCCATTTATTGTACCCGGCATTAAAAAAATAAATATACAATCTCAGTTAATAGATACACTTTCTTTTAAAAATTTTATTGCAGGCGAATGCAACAGGTTAGCCCGCTCAGCCGGTGTTGCTGTTGCAGAAAACCCTGGACGTACTTCATTTAATCCCTTATTTATTTATGGTGGAACAGGCTTGGGTAAAACTCACCTTATTCAGGCAATTGGATTAAATATTAAAGAAAATTTCCCTGATAAAACTGTTCTCTATATCCCTTCCGAACAATTCTGTTACCAATATGTAGATGCTATAAGAAATCAAAACCATGCTGATTTCATTCATTTTTATCAAATGATTGATGTATTACTGATAGATGATATACATAACCTTGCAGGTAAAGAAAAAACACAGGATAATTTTTTCCAAATTTTCAACCACCTTCATCAAAAAGGTAAACAAATTGTCATAACAAGCGATAAACCCCCTGTTGAACTCAAAGGTATTGAAGCCCGATTATTATCACGTTTTAAATGGGGACTTGCTGCTGACCTTATGCCCCCTGATCTGGAAACAAGAAAAGCTATTCTTAAAAACAAAATGTATAATGATGGTATTGTTATTCCTGGAAATGTTATTGAATACGTGGCTTCCTGTATTGATTCAAACATCAGAGAGCTTGAAGGCGCTTACATATCTATTGTTGCTCACTCATCTTTAGATAAAAAAGAAATAACACTGGATTTAGCTAAACAGGTTATCAACAAATTTATTGTAAATACTTCAAAAGAAATTTCTATTGATTTTATTCAGAAAATAATTTGTGAATTTTTCAATATCACTATAGATAATATTTCTTCAAAATCCCGTAAAAGAGAAGTTGTACAGGCAAGACAACTCGCTATGTATTTTTCAAAAAAATTAACTAAATCTTCGCTTACCAATATTGGCTTACACTGCGGTAATAAAGACCATGCTACAGTACTTCATTCTTGCCGCGCTGTTAGCAATCTTATTGAAACTAATAAGCAATTTAAAAGCTTCGTTACCGAGATAGAAAAACGTATTATTATTTAACATCCATTACGTCATTTTCAAATGACTCTTTATATTTTAGATTTTTAAGTATCTTATCATCAGGGATGCAAATATAATAAAAAAACCTGCTAAGCTTTATAAATCCAGCAGGTTTGTAATATTTTTTATTAACCTATTTGAATAATATCATTTAAACATTATCATATTCAGTTCTCACAATAACTTCATCCTGGATTTGTTTTCCTAATTCCACCCAATATTGAGTAAAACCAGCAACACGCACCATTAACCCCCTATAATTTTCAGGGTGTTTTTGAGCATCTTTAAGCATTTTAGAATCTATTATATTAAACTGTATATGAAAACCTCCTTTACGCAGATAAGCTCTGATAAGTTCAAGAAACTTTTTACTGCCCTCTCTACCGCTAACAGCCGAAGGATGAATTTTCATATTAAGTTGAGAGTTTTGCGATAATGAATGATTCCAGCAAGTAGCTGAATTAAAAAGAGCATAAGGACCATTCAGGTCTGTACCCGGATAAGCTGATACTGAACCATCAGCGAAAGTAGTGCCTCCCAGCCTGCCGTCAGCAGACGCCAGAGTTACCGCTCCCATAGGTGCGTGGGTAGATACGGATATCTGGCAGGCATACATAGGTTTATCATATAAAGACGTATAATTTTGAGCCATAGAGCAAAACCACTCCTGCCACTGTTTAAATATACTATCTGTATAAACATCGTCATTGCCATATTTAGGCGCATTAAGACTATGCTTATGAATTTTTAAGTATTTTTTATAATCCTTACCTTGCTTCTGTTCAATTAACGAAAAAGAACCAGATTCGTTAGCGGAAAGATAACCGAAATTATCAAGTATTGCAGATTGGTACTCTTCAAGGGTGAATAATTTATCATCAAAAACATTCTTTTTAATAGCAGCAAGAGAGTTAACAAGATTAACAGAACCGCAAATTTCAACATTAAAAGTGCGATTAAACCTGCTGCCCAGTTGCCCAATGTCTTTCCCTTTAGCTAAGCAATAAGGCTTCAGCATTGAATTTACAAGCGAAGGAGTTATTTTTCTCCAGGCGTCGTGCTGAATATTATTAGTTAAAGTAAGCACTTCCACAGATCTACTAAAATAGAGTTGAAAAGCATGCCAAAGCGAATCAAAATCTTTAATTTTTATATTATGAGCAGGGAAAACACGTTGATTTAATCTCATATCCATTCCATTAAATAAAACTACTTCCAGCAATTTAGGCAATGAAATAAAATGAACTCCAACACTGGTTGCAGGTGCAGAACCACCAGATATCCACCAAATTTTACCTTCATATTCAAGAGGCATCCAACTACCGGGCGAAGTCTCAAGACAACCACCAATAGACCAGGCGCGAGCTTCTTCAGCCTGCATTCCTTCGGCAAAATAATTTTCCAGTAAAAAATCCATAGCGACACGATTATTAATCCAGGCGGGATAACCAACACCTGTTTTAGTGCATTCTATACCTTTATACAGCAAAGATTCAGGTGTTTTTTCATCATAAAGAATACTGAGCGTAGGTTGAGGCGTTGCGCAGGATATACCCGATTCTAAAATTAAATCTTCAAGTTCATTTGCCGCACTTTCGCCATCTTTGTTTAACCCCCCAAGACAAAGATTATTAAAAGTGTTTCCTGATAAAACACCACCGACAACACCAGCCGAAGCAAAACAATCAATTTCAGTAAACTTTAGCCTCATCATTTCCAAAAGCTCTAAAGTTTGTTCCCTGTTGATAAGCCCCTTATCCATATCTGTTTTCCAGTAAGGATAAAGCACCTGCCCGAGCCTTCCGGGCGATAGTCCTGAAATAGCATCTTCATTAAGAACCGCTATATGAAAAACCCATATCATCTGTAAAGCATCATTAAAAGATCTGGGTGGCTTGGATGCAATCCAGTTCAGACGTTCTGCTATTTCCTTATATTCTTTTTTCTGTTTACTATCTTTTTCAATTTTTGCAAGAAATGATGCTTCCTTAGCATAATTTAATATCCATTGTTTGATGCCTTCAAGCATAATCCTGACAGCTTCATAAAAATACAACCTGTCCATTTCAGGATAGCCAGCCGAATCCTTTATATTTTCATCACACATTTCAATAATACCATCAATACCATATTGAAGCGGATAATAATAATTAATGACTTCTCTACCCTGAGGCAAAGTATAACCCGAATCAAACATACATATTACAGAACGCATAATAGCCGCTTTCTCTTCATAACCAGGAACTTTTTGTTCGTATTTATGACCAATATCTTCAACAGATTTATTATGCCAGTTCTGCGCTATATTAAGCAAAATAGGCAATTCCTCTTTTCTGATACCGAACTTACCTGCAATTGATACAACATTTCCTTCGCTTTTGGTAACATTACCGCCTCCCTGTCCCCAGGTAGTAACTTCATCAGCGCTAAGTCTTCCTGAACTTAAAGCTTCTGAATACATTTCATTGTATTTTGCCATAAAATATGAGCAGGAAAGCCATGGCATCGGAAATGAGCCGCGCAGGTAAGCAGCTTTTGTCATTACAAGTAACTCACCCGGATAAATAACCGGTGTGAGATGCGAAAAAGCAGCTTTTAGAGCTTTAGCTCTTCTAATAATAGTTATCTCGCCATCGGCTTCATTCCATTGACGATTATACCAATAAGGAAATTCAACTGAAGCAGAAGATTTAGCTTCAAAATACCTTTCCATACCCGAAGCAGCTCTTTTTGAAGATTCAACCTTTGATTGAAAATTGCCTTTTTTTTCTGTAATATCTTTGTTTTTAATCATATATAAATAAAATATATATTTAATTTAGAACGTCAAAATTACTAATTTTTTCGCTACTATATCAATATTTTTCTTAATAATTATTAATTTAACATTAAACAAAGCATTTATCTTAGCCTTTATAATTCATACAAAAAAGTTACTCATTAGAGT
>JAGODS010000244.1 GCA_017998135.1 Bacteroidales bacterium | reverse complement strand
ATACTATCATTTTGCCTGTTGCTACGGTTACGGCGATATTATCGGTATCTACTATCTTAACTTCATAATAATATTCTCCAATACTAATACTATTTGTATCGGCAGGTACAAAAGCAACGCTAAATTTAGTTGGATATTCAGTTAATACAGTACCTTCTTTTTGCAATACAACAGTAGTTTTAGCCGTACGCTTTGCACAAGCCCATGTAATAGTGCATCCAGTTAAATCGGTTACATTCTCAACATCATATATAAGCAATTTATTGTTGCCTTGATATATCTCAAAGTCTTGGTCTTTTATTGCCATTGAATTTGAATTGGCAGGCAACCCTGTTGCAGGCGTCGTCATAAAAATATCACCTCCGGGTTACTTCACTTTTTATTATTTGCACATCGTCATGTATATTCTCTATTACATCCATTTTTTTTAGTGCATCCGCTATTATTTTTTGGTTCTCATCTATAACCTGCTGTAGTTTTTGCTCACGTTTTCTGCTGTCAGCAAGTGTATAGATGAATAATACAACAAATAATGTTGCCCATATGCCATCCTTCAATGCTAAATTCAATAGTGATTCTTCCATAAAACGCCTCCTATTTAATGTTCTTCAATTTTTATCGCTTTTTCACCGAGCGTAAGCCTTGCGATATTAATTTGTTGAATAGTTATTTCCTCAAGCAATTGTTGTTTTTCTTCTGCTGTCAAATCTTTCGATTCATATATATTATTGCCACGTTTACGTAATGTAGAAATCTTTTTTATTGCTGCATCAACTCTATTTAATCTTCGTGCGTCTTTTTCGGGGAAATCAGTCATACTGCTTTTTGCTGAACGTTTTCTTTTAGTTAAATCATAATATTCGGTATAAAGTTTGTCAATACTATTGCTGCCGCTCAAATAAGGTTCTATTGCAAGATAACGAACCCCTGGTATTTTATATATAATATCCTTTTTGCGTTCTGGTACATCTTCGGCTACACCTATAAATTTAAGCATTTCATCGTTTATTTCAAGACCATAACTGCCTAATCCCCCAGTATAACCTCTTATTACATGCTCTATTATTCTTGGTGATAAATTGAATGTTTTGCCTATTAGTTTTGCAGTTTCGCTTGTAAAATTAGAATATTGTTGAGGCTTTTCAAGAAATTCTTCTGCATATGGTACAATTCTTCTCATCCTAAAATAATCATAATTAGAATAGGCTTCTAATATAGGCATCATAAAATCAGGCATCCAATCAGGCGACATAACGCCATATAAATTCTTTGCATAATCATCAAAAGCATGAGGGTCTTGTTCGTTTAATGCGTTTAATATTCTTTCGGCTAAAGCACCAAATATCATACCAGGCTCAAATGGTTTCGGTATTTTGTAAAGTCTTTTCTTTGTAGGTATACACCAATACATATCTTTTTGAAATGTTGAAAGTTCTTTATATCTATCATCATCATGATTTATAAGCCAAAATAAAATTGTCGGCAATGTAATATACAATACCGATTTTAGAAACGTACCCCATTTGTCTCGCTTAAATGCACGCAAATAGCCATCAATACCTTGTAATGATGAATTAAAAAATGCGTTTATTTTATTATATCTTTTTGAAAAAACACCGCCTCTGCTGAAATCAATTGTACCTTCTTTTGCTTCTAATGCTGCTTTCATATTAACATCAACCCAATTTTCATATTTCTTTCCTTCTTTTTTAATGGCTTTTTCGTAAATTCTTACTCTGGATATTTCATCTGAATATTCACTTATAGCCCTTAAAATTTCTATTGGATGTATACAAATATTTTTTACTTTATGTGCTAAATCATCATTCAATAAATCTCTCATTGTTTTTTGTGCATAATCTCTATCCATTGCTAAAAATGTCGCTCCTGCTGCACCCGAAGCTAAATAATCATCATATACCTTATCATGTTTTAAAATATGCATAAGACCTTTAATGCTATCATAAACAGGTATAAAACCTGTTTCTGAAATAATAGCCGCCATTAAACTATCTCTTATAGGGTTTTTCAATATATAATCAGGGTTTAATATAATGCCTGTTCTTAATAACCTTGTCGAAGCACCTAAAGCATTTATTAATTTTGAACTTTGATAATTCATACCTTGAAATACTCTTAATAATGCTTCATCATGTATCTCAAAATATTTTGGTTCACCATTTTCATAAATTGTAATAACATTTTTATTTATATCATTAAAATATGAACCGGATGTATAAAGAGTTACAATTGCATCTAATTGTGTTTTGTCAAGTTTTATGCCGATTTCATTCAGGTATTCTATCAATTGTTGTTCAATATTTTTTAACCTAACTTTTGATATCACTAATTGTGTTTTGTCAAGTTTTATGCCGATTTCATTCAATTGTTGTTCAATATTTTTTAACCTAACTTTTGATACCATTACTTTTGGCGGTATTGGCTCTATTATTTTACCGCAACCGGGATATTTTTCTGCAAGGTTTAAAAGCGATAAGCCTACTTTGCTTTTATCTGCTAACGCAGTTAGATAAAAAGTATTTTTAATAATACTCTCTAACGGGTTTATGATAACTCTTGAAGAACCATATATCTTATGCACTCCCTTGCCTGTTTCTATCCTTTTCCCTGGTTTATATTGTGTTGTTTTTATATCATCTATTACTCTGTAAAAAGGTATATAGTTTTTATTTAATTCATTTATAGCTTCCTTTTGTTCTTCTGATAATATCCCTTCGGTTAATTTGCCTAATAGAACATCTTGATAATTATATAATTCTTCTAATACATCATCAAATCTTTCTGCTTTTTCTTTCTGTTCCTCTAACACCTGTAATGCCAATTCCTTATCTATGCCTGTTTCAATATTCCTATCAGAAAGTTCTATTACTCTTTTTGCGACAGAATAATTACTGAATATTTGAATTTCATCTTTTACAGGTTCAAGTATTTTGTTTAAACCTCTTGTAACAGTCAGCCCTGTATCAAGTTTTATACCATTATATAAATATTGATATGCCTTTGACGCTGAACCTGATAATAACCTCGCATACATATAAGGGTTTTCCGAAGGGTTAATTTCTTCTCCGCCAGTTATTTCATTAACCGCTGTATATAGAGGATAATAATCATCAAGCATATAATAATATAAGTCTTTAAAAGTTATCTTTTTGCCTTTTGGTTTTTCCCACGAAATATAACTATTTAATTTTTCGGTTGCTGACATTGCATTATAATTGCTTATCGCAATTGATAATATATTAAAAAATTCATTAAGATTAGGTTGTTTACTTATAACTTCTTCAAAATATTTAAAAAAATTAGGTGCTTTTAATTTTGCTTCATCAGGGTTAATTGTATAATATCGTACAAATTCGGCTACGCCTTCATCAAGTATTTCTTGATTAGTGTAATCCGCTCCCGATGTAGGTTCACCCAATCTTAATAGCTCGGAGTTATATTTATCTTGTGTAAAATGTAATCTATCATCAAGGAAATGCCCTACTTCATGAAATAATGTATATACATCATTTGCTTTTTTAAGTCTTATTGCTTGCCAATGCGTTTTATATATACCTTTAGCTCTCTGCCTAAATCTCCCATAATTTACAGGTATATCAAGATTAGCTCTTATAAATTCTTCTATTTCATTTAGTTTTATTATTTTTTTCCCTGCCGTACCTTTAGGCATTTCTTTTACTAATACAGTTTTACCGCCTATATATTTTTGTTCTTTTTTTGCAATTGGTTTTGATTTTCCGACTTCTCTGTTTATATCTTGCTCAAATTTAATATATTTCTTTGCAGTATCATATAAACTTTTGTCTATCTTTTTATTTAATTTCTTATTTATTATATCCTGTTTAATTAGTTTTTTAATATCTTCTACCGAATAGGATACATCGCTTTTAACTTTGGTTGTGTATTCATTATACAATTTTCTCCAAAACTCATTTTCATTTTTCAAAAATTTTGCGGTATTGTTTATTTGCTTAATATAATTTTGTTTCTGCAATTCACTTTCGGATAAATTCATATCAACATTGTCAGCGAGCTTTTTCGCTAAATAAGTTTGCTGCTGCTTATTAAGCCCCGATAAATCAAGTATGCGTTTGCCACTCTTCAAGTGGTATAAATTACCACCTTCGGATAGCCCAACACCCTTATACAC
>JAGODS010000243.1 GCA_017998135.1 Bacteroidales bacterium | reverse complement strand
AAAAACTCCACGTCGCCATCCCAAAACTCCATGTCGCCATCCAAAAACTCCACGTCGCCATCCAAAAACTCCATGTCGCCATCCAAAAACTCCACGTCGCCATCCAAAAACTCCACGTCGCCATCCAAAAACTCCACGTCGCCATCCAAAAACTCCACGTTGCCATCCAAAAACTCTATATCGTCCTTCCTGAAGTTGATTTCACTAAGGCATCTCCAAAATTGATTAAAACAAATTTAAGCGAAGCGTCTAAGCTTCGTCTATATACCAAATACTCAACATTCAATACTCAATACAAAATCTTTGTTGTTTAATTTTTTTTGATTTTTAGAAGGCTCTTAAGATTTATTAATAACTTTGCTGCTGATTTAAACCTTATTAATTCGCTTACCAGGATAAAAATTTTTTATCAACCATTTTTTTTAACTCCTATATATATGCTTGAGCAAATTACAGTTTTAGTTTTGATATTGCAAATAATACACAGGAAAGGAAAACCGGAAATTAATTAAATATATCATTTTTAATGAAAAATAATAAAGAAGAGAGTTTAAATAACAGAATAATAGCAGAAGAATTGAAAATTGCTCTTTGGCAGGTTGAAAATACGCTTCAATTGCTTGAAGGCGGTGCTACAGTGCCTTTCATTTCAAGATACAGGAAGGAAAAAAGCGGAGGATTGGACGAGACCCAGATTACTGCTGTACGTGACAGGATTGAGCAGCTTAAAGAGCTTGACAAACGAAAACTAACTGTTATTAATTCAATCAAAGAACAGGATAAGCTTACGCCTGAGCTTGAAGAAATGATTAATAAGGCGATAACCTTAGTCGAGCTTGAGGATATTTACCTGCCTTATAAACCTAAAAAGAAGACACGGGCAAGCATTGCTAAGGAAAAAGGATTAGAACCGCTTGCTAAAATAATAATTGCACAGAATAGCTCTATTCCATTGATTGATAATTGTAAGAAATTTATTAATCAGGAAAAAGGAGTAAATAATGCTGACGAAGCGCTGGCAGGCGCAAGAGATATTATTGCTGAATGGATTAATGAAAATCTTTATGTAAGAAACAAAATAAGGAGGCTATACGAGCACGAGGCTAAAATTAATAGCAAAGTAATTAAAGATAAAGAAAAAGCAGGACAGAAATATACCAATTATTTTGATTGGGAAGAATTGCTGCTTAAGACGCCTTCTCATCGTATTCTTGCTATTTTTAGAGGTGAGAAAGAAGCATTTTTGAAAGTTAAGATTTCTATTGATGAAACTGTAGCTCTGTTTATTATAGAAAATAAATTTGTTTTGCAACCGAAAGGTACTAAGGAACAGACAGCATATTCGGAACAGGTAAAAATATCAATTAAAGACAGTTATAAGCGTTTACTTGCACCATCAATTGAAACAGAAATAAGAGCGGCTGTTAAACAAAAAGCCGATAAAGAAGCTATAAAAATTTTTGCTTTAAATCTGCGACAATTGCTTCTTGCAGCTCCGCTGGGACAAAAGAACGTTATGGCGATAGATCCCGGTTTCAGAACCGGTTGCAAGGTTGTATGCCTCAACCCTGAAGGGAGGTTGGTTCATAATGAGACTATATATCCTCATCCGCCGCAAAACGAAATCAAGCAGGCTGCACATAAGATTATAACCCTCGTTAAATCGCATAAAACCGAAGCAATTGCAATAGGAAACGGTACGGCAGGCAGGGAGACTGAGATGTTTATTAAGAAACTTAAATTTGACAGGGAAATTACTGCGATAATGGTTAATGAAAGCGGCGCTTCAGTTTATTCGGCTTCGGCTATCGCCCGCGAAGAGTTTCCTGATTTTGATGTAACTGTAAGGGGAGCTGTTTCCATTGGCAGGCGGCTGATGGACCCGCTCGCCGAGTTGGTAAAGATTGACCCTAAATCTATTGGTATTGGACAGTATCAGCACGATGTAGATCAGAATTTGCTTCATAAATCACTTGAAGATGTTGTTATTAGTTGCGTTAACCTTGTTGGCGTTGAGCTTAACACTGCAAGTAAGCAATTACTTTCTTATATTTCAGGAGTCGGTAAAATGCTCGCTGAAAACATTATTAAATACAGGAATAAGAATGGCGCATTCAAATCAAGGGATGAGCTGAAGAAAGTGTCCCGTTTTGGGATTAAAGCTTTTGAACAGTCTGCAGGCTTTTTAAGAATCAGAGACGCTGTTAATCCGCTTGACAGAACTGCTGTTCATCCCGAAAGCTATGCTATTGTTGAAAAAATGGCTGCATATTTAAAATCTGATATTGCCCATTTGGTTGAAAACAAAACATTATTAGATAAAATTAATCCTGAAGAATTTGTTACCGAACAAACAGGGCTGCCAACATTGAAAGATATACTTGCCGAGCTTGTCAAGCCTTGCCGCGACCCGCGCGCCGATATTGAATATTATCTTTTTGACAAAAACATTAAGAAGATAAATGATTTGGTTGTAGGCAAAAAGTATCCCGGCATCGTTACTAACCTGACAGCCTTCGGCGCTTTTGTAGATTTGGGCATACATCAAGACGGACTGATACATATAAGCCAGATATGCGATAAGTTTATTAAAGAGCCTTCCGAAGTGCTTAGCCTCAATCAAAAACTTATCGTCAAAGTGATAGACGTTGATATTGAAAGAAAAAGAATTCAGTTGAGTCTTAAAAACGATTAAGAAATACTTAAGATTTATTTAATTTAGGAAGGAGTAATTAAGTTTATTTTGGCGTTTAAAGATTATCTGAGTAAGGTTATATTTCCTATTTTTTTTTGTTTTGTATTATTTATATTATTATTACAGTAAGTAATTATAAATGCATATATACCCTGCGGAAGTTCTGTGTTTTTAAACTTGCCGTCCCATTCAAAATTTATATCATTCGTTTCAAATACTAAAATACCCCAACGATTAAATATCTTTATATTAAAAGATGTAATGCATGATGTTCCAACTACTTTGAAAACATTATTTATACTTTTATTATTAGGAATAAAAGCATTTGGAATAAATATATCTTTACCGTCACATTCATTTTTAATATTTATTTTGTCGGTATATTTGCAATCGTTTTCGTCAATTGCCTCAACCCAATAAGTGCCGCTTTTATTGACTGTATATGTAGGATTATCGGAGCCATCCTGCCATTTATAATAATTGAATATATTTCCTGCATTAAGGATAATTGAACAACCTCCGCAAATTGTTGTATCCTTACCTAAATCTAAAACAGATGCAGGATAATTTGAAATATTTATACTACCGGTTTTATTACAAGAGCCATAAGATAAGGTTACAGAATATTCGCCTGCTTTAGAAACAATTATGGAATTGGAAGTTGCACCTGTATTCCATAAATAATTCAAATTAGGATTTCCCGTTTCAAGTATCAAATTATCATTGGGACAAATTGTTGTATCATTCCCTAAATAAATATTATTATCAATTTTTGATAACCAATGTATTGATAATAATTTTTCTCTTTTATTATCATAAATCAAACTAAAAAAATTATCAGTAGAATTAAAATGTTTAATAATTTTGTTATATAAAACATTACCTGTTTTAATATCAAAAGTGGCTATAACATACCCGTTTTGATTTACACTACTATAAAGATATAAAAATTGTTGATTGGCTTTATCAATAGCAGAAGAACCGCCCTGTTCAAAAATTGAACTCCCGGTTCCAATTTTTGAAATAGCTCCTGTTGAAGGGTCTATTGATACTAAAAAATATTTTTTTGTAACCATAGGATCCCAAAGCAGACCATATAATTTGTTTTTTGAATTATCAAAACATAATGATGCGCAAACTATAAGTTCATTTGTTAATAATTCAAGCGAGGGATTAGAAATTAAAACACCTGAGCTTGCATCTATTGTATATATTTCTTTATTAGAGAGAATTATAAATCTGTGATTAATTTCGTCAAAAGTATAAAAACCTTGGCAAATACCGATATTGGGAATATAATTATTAGAAATATTCAAGGTTTCGCCTGTATAAGGATTAATTTTACTCAAATAGTAAACTGATTGTGATTTTTCAAAAATCAATGCATATAAGGTCCCTGTTTTATTATCATAAGTATATTGACCTCCTTTTGTATAAGGCGGATTTGCAATTGTTACACCTTTATTTATGTCAATGGAATAAAGAAGTTCAGGTATAGATGTACCGCCGTTAAAAATGAAGATTCCGTCATTTTCATTATAAGCCCTTATATTAGGAT
>JAGODS010000013.1 GCA_017998135.1 Bacteroidales bacterium | reverse complement strand
AATGCCCTGGTTGCGTTCAATAAGAGCTTTTATAACTATAGCTCCAAGGTCGTCAGGTCTGACGGAAGATAATACACCTCCATAACGTCCTATGGGTGTCCTGACTGCATCACATATATAAGCTTCCTGCATAGTTTTTGGGTATTAAGTAGTAAGTAGCGGGTATTGGGTATTAAGTATTGGGTATTGGGTATTGGGTATTGAGTATTTTAAATTAGCACATTGGCACATTAGCACATTAGTACATTTTCAAATTATCAAATTTAGCTTTCATTAATTTAAAGGCTCTTAAGAGGGCTTCTGATAATTTATCAACTTCATTCTGTGTAAGAGCAGTAGAAAACATACAGGCCAATGTATTGATGAGTAGCATATTTTCTTTATAATACAAATAATCTAATATTTCATCTATCAGATTTTTTACTTCTTTATTCTGGTATGCATCCCTGTATGTAGTAGGGGCTTTGTTAGTTAGATGCATCCTAAACATAGAGCCTGCACCTGTAATAAAAACCGGGACATCTGCTATTTTAACTGCTTCTTCTATCTGATATATAGCTTTTTTAGTCAATTCATTTAACCTGATAACTGCATCTTTTTCAAAGAGCTGCATAGCAGTATAACCGGCAGTAAGAGTAACCGGATTAGCAGAAAAAGTCCCTGAATGAGGGAATAGCAGCGGAGCTACCCGCGGGTCAAGCAAATTCATTATATCAGAGCGTCCTCCAAAAGCTCCTACAGGAAAACCGCCCCCTATAATTTTTCCGAGAGCTGTCAGATCTGGTTTTACTTTATAATTCTGCTGGGTACCACCATAATTAACTCTGAATGTAACTACTTCATCAAAAAGCAATAAAGCTCCATTTTTTCTTGTCCAGTTATAGACTGCTTCCACAAATTCATTAGTAGCAGAAAGCAAGCCTACCCTGTGAGGTACAGGGTCTAATAAAACGCAAGCTATGCTATCCGAATGTTTATTTAAAAGGTTTAAAGTCCTTTCTATATCATTATAGGGAAAAACAATAACCTCGTCTAAAACACTTTGAGGAGTTCCGAAAGCAACGGGCACACTATTAGGTTTATCTATATCACCCCAGTTAGCAGGG
Organism: Bacteroidales bacterium; assembly: GCA_017998135.1. GTDB lineage: Bacteria > Bacteroidota > Bacteroidia > Bacteroidales > JAGODS01 > JAGODS01. The sequence continues at coordinate 19,368 of JAGODS010000013.1, read as the reverse complement.
TTAGCAGTTTGACTAACTTCAGCAAAATCATAAGTGCCGTGATATGCTCCTTCTGCTTTGGCAATTTTAGCTCTTCCTGTAAAAGCACGTGCTGCTTTAATCATTGCCATAACTGCTTCGGTACCTGAATTGACAAATCTAATTTTATCAAAGCTATCAACTCTATGGCATAAATACTTTGCATATTCTACTTCTATTTCAGAAGCCATAGTATAAGCAGTTCCGTTTTTCATCTGTTCAAAAACAGCATTAATAATATCAGGATGAGCATGCCCGTGAATAAGGGAAGCCATATTATTAGCAAAGTCAATACGCTCTATACCTTCAATATCTGTGATATGGCATCCTGAGGCTTTAGAAACATAATCAGGATGTGGTTTTCTAAATACGGTATTTCTACTAATGCCACCAGGCAATACCTCGCAAGCAGTTTTATATATTGCCGAACTATCTCTTTTTTCTGTCATATTATTCTTTTTTTAATAAATCAATATAAATTAAGTTGAGCTTCCGTAACTTGCTGCAGGTATTCAAAATCAATGCCCGGAGCTATTTCTTTAACAAAAAGTTTTTTATTTATAATATCAATAACGGCAAGATTACTATAAATTCTGTTAACCACATTTTTACCTGTTAAAGGGTAACTACATTTCTTAACAATTTTAGATTCGCCTGATTTAGTACAGTGCTGAGTGATAACATAAATATTTTTAACACCTGCTACCAAATCCATAGCACCACCGACAGCAGGAATAGCATCAGGTTCACCTGTTGACCAATTGGCGAGATCGCCCTCTTCAGATACCTGAAAAGCACCAAGTATGCAATAATCAATATGTCCGCCGCGTATCATAGTAAAACTGTCAGCATGATGAAAAAAACAGGCACCGGGGATAGCTGTAACATACTTCTTGCCTGCATTAATCAATTCATAATCTTCCTGTCCTGATAGAGGAGTAGGACCCATTCCAAGCAAGCCATTTTCGGTATGATATATCAACTCTCTGCCTTGAGGAACAAAGCCTGCAACTAACTCGGGTATTCCAATTCCTAAATTAACATAAGAACCGTCAGGTATATCATTGGCTACTTTCATAGCAACCTGTTTTATATCCCAACCATCTCTAATTTTGTTTATTTGCATAAATATCTCCTTCCTTCTGCAACAAGTTTAGATTCAAATTCAGGATTACTAACTTCAACAATTCTTTGAACAAAAATACCTGGTGTAACAATACATTCAGGCTCCAAATCTCCTGGCTGAACTATTTTCTGAGCTTGAACAATTGTTGTTTTAGCGGCAGTGCACATTACAGGTCCGAAATTTCTTGCAGTCTTATTATATATAAGGTTGCCATATCTATCAGCATACTTACACTTAACAAGAGCAAAGTCTGCTTTAATAGCAAGCTCCATCACATAAGTCTGTCCATTAAAAATTCTTGTTTCTTTTCCCTGTGCAAGAGGTGTATTAACAGAAGCAGGTGTGTAGAAAGCAGGAATACCAGCTCCTCCAGCTCTAATTCTCTCAGCCAGCGTACCCTGAGGCACTAATTCCAGTTCTATCTCGCCCTTCTTGTATAACTCGGGAAAAATGACGGAATTGGCTGATTTAGGGAATGAACATATCATTTTCCCGACTTGTTTATTCTCAATAAGAGCGGCAAGTCCGACAAAACCACTTCCTGTATTATTACTGACAACAGTAAGATTCTTAGTTCCTTTGTCTATAAGAGAATGAATAAGCTCAATCGGGCTGCCGGCTTCTCCAAACCCTCCTATCATTATAACAGCACCATCAAAAATATCTTTTATAGCTTCAGAAACAGATTTAACTACTTTATTTATCATTAAAACTAATTTGAAAATTTAAAATTATAGCTTCATTGCTTTTTTAATTTTTTCTTCCAGGTCGTTTTCAATTTCTATCAATTCATCTTCGTAAAAATGTTTATCAGCTTTATAAGGTTTAAGTTTTTCTATAGTATTTTGTTTTTCATCAAATTCGGCAAGGTAAACCCTGTCAAGCCATTGCATATTTCTGCCTTCATTAAATTTTAACACAAAAACCTTTTGATTATCAATAACAGTAGTACCTATAAGAGAAATTTTACCACCTGAAGAAGTCATCGTAATAAATCGGGAAGGACGGTTGATAGAGGCAAGTTTTGAAAATATCTTAGAGAAAATTTTGTCAATATCAGCCAGTGGAGCAGTAAAATAATGATGTTCGCCGGTAGGTCTTGCGCAATACATAGAGTGGAAACCTACTCCGAGCATCGCAAGGATATTACCCAAATCAATCCAGTTCTGAGCAGAACGGTCAATGTCTGTATTACCCTTTTCGTCAAGGAATAAACTTATATGTTTCATTATAGGACTTTGGCTTTTCAGAGTTACTTCGTAACGTTTCAGACGATTGATAGCAGCTACAGTAAGAGGGTTAAGCAATTCGTGAGGAGTAGAGAAATGCGACATTAAAAGTACCTGTATCCCATTTCTTTTTAATTTTCTGAATAATTCAAGGTGTTTGGTAAATTTTTCAGACAGAATAAGTTCCGGATGATAGCTTAAAACACGAGAACCAAGACGTAAAGTTTTTATATGTAACAACTGTTCATTTTCAATAAAAGGTAAAGCGTATTGTTCCAGTCTTTCGTAGGTCAGAAATCCTGCGTCTCCCCCGGTAATTAAAACATCAGATACTTCGGGATGCCTGATTAAATATTCCTGAACGTTCTTAATACTATCCTGGATAAACATATCTTCATCACCCCTTACCTGAGCGTGACGAAAACAATAATTACAATAAGAAAAACAATTCTGTGTACTTTTATCAAAGATAAGCTGACAGGGGGGATATTTATGTTGACTACCCTGCAATATTTCTAATTCGCCATTATCATTATAATACCAAGGTTTATTTAGTTTCTGCTTACCATCGTGAGGATTAGTTTTTTCCATATATACCTCAACTATCCTTTTTCTTTCTTCGTCAGTTTTAGCTTCGCTATATTCTTTAACAGTAATCTCATTAATCATTCCAGGTTGGGGAAAAACAAGCTGAAAAATGGAATCTTTTTCAAAATCAGACCAGTTGATACTATTGAGAGTATGTTTGGTTGCTAAAAACCTATATACTTCAATAAAAAGTTCTCTTTCTTTAATAAACCCGATATCAATTCCGTTTGACTTAAGAAAATCAACTATTTCCCTAAAACCTTTAAGACCTGAATAATACTCTTTGTCTTTAAAGAAAACCTTATTTTTGTTTATAATTCCAGAGTGTTTTGGATAACATTTATGAAGACGTCTCAACAAACCTTCATTTAAAAGTTCTTCATTGTTAATAATTGAAATAATTTCTTCCGAAACTCCTTTGTCTTTTAACAACAGCAAAGGTTCAAATTCTGATATATTTTTCATTTTAAAATTAATTAAGATATAAACAATTGAATTTAAACTACTAAAGTAGTTTTTTTGATTTGAATTAAATATGCAAAATTATATAAAATATTTAAACAGGAGTTTTAAACAGAAAAGCTTTATAAAATAGCCTAATCAATATAAACTTCAAGCAATTCAGAATATCTATCAGGGGAAATAGAAAATTCAGTAATCAGAGCAGGTATCAGCAAGGCTTCTCCCTGATTTAGTTCTATTTTTTCTGTGTTATAATTTAAAGTGCATTTACCTTTCTGACATATATATATAACAAAGCTGTCTATCAGACCAAAATCCCTGTTAATAGGTTTATTTAATTTAAGCAGGTTAGTAGTAAAAAAATCATTACTACAAAGTGTTACAGCTATATCTGAAATATCAGGATAAGAAGTTTTGTAATTTTTATAAAATTTATAATCAAGGGCTTTAACTGCAAACTCTGTATGCAATTCTCTCAATTTTCCATCTTTATCTTTCCTGTCCCAATCATAAACCCTGTAAGTTATATCAGAACTTTGCTGTATTTCCGTCAACAGAATACCGGGACCCAAAGAATGTATTCTACCGGCAGGCACATAAATAACATCTCCAGAAGCAACCTGCATAAAATTTAATACTTCCTTCACCCTGTTTTTATTTAGTAGTTCTATAAACTCATCTTTATTAGTATTCCTGTTAAAACCGCATATAATATCAGCCCCCGGTTCAACCTTATTAAGATACCACATTTCATTTTTACCAAAGGATTTATGGAGCTTCTCAGCCATATCATCGTCAGGATGAACCTGCACTGATAAATAGTCATTTGAATCTATAAATTTTATTAAAAGAGGAAAATTATCAGCATATTTTTCATAATTATCACCCCCCAACAAATCGTCCATATAAATTTCCAGTAATTCGGGCAACTCATTCCCCGCCAGAAACCCATTACTAACAACCGAAGCTTTTTCTTTTAACCCTGAAATCAACCAGGCTTCTCCACAATTATCCATATTATAATTCAATCCAAAAACTTCTTTTATACGATTTCCACCCCATATTTTTTCATTAAAAATAGGAGTAAATTTTAAAGGATATAGTTGATTCATATTGTATTAAATAATAAGATTAAAAAAAAAATATTTAACAAAATTATCAAAATTCTCTTTGATTTAATAAAAATGTATATTTTTGCACCTGAAATTTTTACTAAAATGAAAAAAGAAATACATCCAAAAGGTTATAGATTTGTGGTTTTTAAAGATATGTCAAACGGTCATTCTTTTATAACTAAATCCACAGTTCAGACAAAAGATAAAATTGTTTGGGAAGATGGCCAGGAATATCCCCTGGTAAAACTTGAAATCTCAAATACCTCTCACCCATTCTACACAGGTAAGATGAAACTTGTGGACACTGCAGGCCGAGTTGATAAATTTAGAACCAGATACAAAAAACATATTGAAGAAAAAAAATAATTTTTTTATTTTCATATAACCTTTTTGGTTTATTAACGTATAAGCCCTTATAGACAAGGGCTTTTTTTTTAATTTTTTTGTTTATGAACTACATACTATTTGACGATGCCGGGAGAGATAATTTGTTGCCTCTCACTTATTTAAGACCTATTGCTGATATTAGAATAGGAATTTTAACCATTAGAGAAAAATGGGAAAAATATCTTAAAATTAAAACTTCAACTCTTACCGAAGAGTATTTAAGCATTAAATATCCGCTTATAAAAGAAGAAAATAATATTCTTTTAAATGGCTCGGTATGTCCTAATGCAGGATTAGTTAAGCAGGTTTTAAAACTTAAGCCTAACCAGGCTTTAGTTTATAATGATTATATTATAGCTATAAATATTACTACAGACGATAAAGGAGAAATAGATATCAGCAACTCCGAAATGCTTGAAGATGTAATAACGAATGTAGAACATATAAAAATTAATAATCTCTGGGATATTTTTCATAAAAACGATATAGCATTAAGAGAAGATTATCTTCTTTTGACAGCAGGAAAAAAATCTCAAAAACCAAGCTCTACAAATACTATATTTGCAGGAGAAAATATTTTTATTGAAAAAGGCGCTAAAATTGAATGCTCAATGATTAATGCAACAGACGGACCTGTTTATATTGGAAAAGATGCGGAAATTATGGAAGGCAGCCTTATCAGAGGTCCATTTGCATTATGTAATAATGCGATAATCAAAATGGGTGCTAAAATTTATGGTGCTACCACTGTAGGTCCTTTTTCAAAAGTTGGAGGCGAGCTTAATAATGTAGTAATATTCGGTTATTCCAATAAAGCTCACGACGGTTTTATCGGTAATTCGGTAATTGGAGAGTGGTGCAACATAGGTGCTGACACAAATTGCTCAAACCTGAAAAACACTTATGATGATGTTAAAATTTGGAATTATCCAAAAAAACAATTTATCTCTTCAGGTTTACAATTCTGCGGATTAATAATGGGGGACCATTCCAAATGTGGTATCAACACTATGTTTACAACAGGTACTGTAGTAGGTTTAAGTTCCAATATATACGGCTCGGGCTTCCTGCGTAATTTTGTTCCATCCTTTGCCTGGGGCGGCGGTCCTAATCCTTTTGGCATTTATGATATAGATAAAGCCATCAGAGTTGCAGAAACTGTTGTTAAACGTAGAAACTTTGATTTTACTGACGAAGATAAAAATATTTTTAAATATGTCTTTAATCATACCCACGAATTAAGGCAGTTTTATAAATAATTGATATTAAATATTAGTTTTTTCCTGCTATCAGGTTGTAAAATATTAAAAAATTGACTCAAACCAAATTATGAATATTCTATCAGACAATATATTTTTATCAGGCATTATTAATGATGAGCCTGAATTTATTCCTCTATTGTCAGCCGAAGATGAAGAGTCTCTAAATAAAGAAAACATACCTGAATTTCTACCTCTGCTTCCATTAAGAAACACTGTACTATTTCCTGGTGTAGTTATTCCTATTACCGTTGGCAGGGATAAATCAATTAAACTGATACGTGAAGCCTACAAACAAAAAAAGGTTATCGGCGTTGTTGCTCAAAAGAATGTTGAAATTGAAGACCCCGCTCCCGAAGACCTTAACAGAATCGGAACTCTTGCCTATATTATTAAAGTTTTACAAATGCCTGAAGGTAGTACCACAGTTATTATACAGGGCAGAAAAAGAATTGAAGTTGAAGCTGTCGTTGAAACTGACCCTTTTTTCAAAGCCAAGGTAAAACCATTTGATATAGAAATAGAAATACCTAAAGATGATGATTTCCAGGCTCTGATTAATTCTTTAAAAGATTTATCTATACAAATTATAAAAGCCTCTCCAAATATACCATCTGAAGCTTCTTTTGCTATAAAAAACATTGAAAGCCCTGCTTTCCTTGTTAATTTTGTTTCTTCTAACCTTAATATAGAAATAGGCGAAAAACAAAAACTTATTGAAATTAATAATCTTAGAGAACGCGCAACCATTGTATTATCATATCTTACCAAAGAACTTCAGGTTATACAGTTGAAAAATCAGATACAGGATAAAGTGAAAGTTGATTTGGATAAACAACAAAGGGATTTCATCCTGCAGCAACAACTTAAAACCATACAGGAAGAACTGGGAATGAACTCTCATCAACAGGAAATAATAGATTTACAAGCTAAAGCAAAAAATAAAAAATGGTCTAAAGAAGCTGCTGAAAAATATGAAAAAGAATTGGTAAAACTTCAAAGGATGAATAGTGCGGCTGCCGAATATTCAATACAGGTTAATTATCTTGATACGCTTGTTGAATTACCCTGGAACGAACTAACTGTTGACAATTTTGATCTGGTAGCTGCAAAAAAAATACTTGATGAAGACCATTTTGGTCTGGATAAAATCAAAGACCGCATTATAGAACATCTTGCTGTTTATAAACTTAAAGGTGATATGAAATCGCCTATACTTTGTCTTGTAGGACCTCCGGGAGTTGGAAAAACCTCCTTGGGCAAATCCATAGCCCGTTCTCTTGGAAGAAAATATATAAGAATGTCGCTTGGCGGTATCAGAGACGAAGCAGAACTACGGGGACACCGCAAAACCTATATTGGTGCTATGCCAGGCAGAATACTTCAAAACCTTAAAAAAGTTAAATCTTCCAATCCTGTTTTTGTTCTTGATGAAATTGATAAAGTAATTGGATATAATGTACAGGGAGACCCGCAGGCAGCGCTACTCGAAATTCTTGACCCTGAGCAAAACTCAGCTTTCTATGATAATTTTCTTGAGATGGATTACGACTTATCTAAAGTGATGTTTATTGCTACAGCCAACACGCTGGCTACTATGCACCAGGCTTTAAGAGACAGGTTGGAAATTATTGATATTAACGGCTACCTTGTTGAAGAAAAAATCAAAATAGCTATTAATCACCTCATACCCAAACAACTTGCTGAAAACGGTGTTACTGATAAACAAATTATTTTTTCTGAGAAAATTATTGAAACTCTGATAGAAAATTACACCCGCGAATCAGGCGTAAGAACGCTGGAAAAACTTATTGCCAAAGTCATAAGGGGTAATGTCAGATATATAGTTAATGGTGAAAAATACAACAAAAAAATTAATGAAGAGGATCTGAAAAAGATTTTAGGCATACCTAAATTTCAATATGAGAAAGAATTAAACAATGATGTACCTGGTGTTGTTACAGGGCTTGCCTGGACCGCAGTAGGTGGAGAAATATTATTTATAGAAGTCAGCCTAAGTAAAGGTAAAGGCACGCTTACACTGACAGGTAATCTCGGCGATGTGATGAAAGAATCTGCAACAATCGCCTTTGAATATCTTAAAGCTCACAGCCTTAAATTAGATATTAGTCCCGATATTTTTGAGAAATGGAATGTACATATTCATGTACCAGAAGGCGCTACTCCCAAAGACGGTCCTTCTGCTGGTATTACTATGTTTACAGCTCTGGCTTCCGCCTTCACACGCCGCAAAGTGAAACAAAAACTCGCTATGACCGGTGAAATTACTCTCAGGGGCAAAGTACTTCCAGTTGGCGGTATAACTGAAAAAATACTGGCTGCCAAAAGAGCTAAAATTACAGATATTATTCTCTCCGAAGAAAATCGTAAAGATATTGAAGATATTAAAAAAGATTATATTAAAGGCTTAAAATTTCATTATATTAGGGATATGATTGACATTACAGGCATCGCCCTGCTTAAAGAAAAAGCGGATAATCTTAACTTTAATTAATAAAACTACCTTCCCAAACGCCAGCGCTTAAGCGTATTCATTGTTTTATCCAATTGAGATACTTTTTTTGGAAATATACCTTCCTGATTTACATATTTTATATCTTCTACAGTATAAAAAGCACTATTATCAAAATCTTTAATAATAGAAACAACTTCGGGCAAATCATTTCTCTGAACAACCGTAAAAACAATATTTACATCCTCCCTACTGCCTTTACCCTCAACACAGGTAGCGCCATAATTGAGTTTGTTGAGAGTTAAAACCAGTTCTTTTACATCTTTTGCAGTTATAACCCTTATTAGTAATATCCCGATAGCAAGCTTTTCTTCCAGCTTTAACCCCACCCAATTACCTGTAGCAAAACCTAAACCATAAGCTAAATAACAAATTGGATTGTTTAAATTCTCCATTATTCTTGTTATGGCAAGTATCCATATCATCACTTCAAAAAAGCCAAGTAAAGGGGCAAGAAACTTTTTCCCTTTGGAAATAAAAATAATCCTTAAAGTACCAATTGATACATCTGCTATCCTTGCAATAAATATTAGCAAAGGTAATATTAAATATGTATAAAAATCAGGCGACATTAATAAATAAGGGTGTTAAATTTTATCAATGTTTTTTTAAATTAATATTTTCAATAGCATAGAGCCTCTATAGGCTAGATAGGCTTTATAAAACTGTTAATAATTCAGATTAAATCAGCAATTTGCGGAGAGTGGGGGATTCGAACCCTCGATACGCTTTTGGCATATACGCACTTTCCAGGCGCGCTCCTTAAACCACTCGGACAACTCTCCTTTATTAATGGCTGCAAAATTATAAATATTTTTAATTTGCAGCCTTGATTTCTAATATCCTGCTATTTATAATGCAGATATTAATCTTAAAAAAACATTATATCCTTATTGAAAAATAAAAATTACAAAATAAAGTTAATAACAATAGAAGAATGTAAAATTTTAATTATTAAGGTTTTCAATATAAAATTTATTAACATTACATTGTTAATAAGATTTTATTTTTTCTTCATTTACTATTTGTTAATAATATATTTTTGTTCAAAAATTTTAACTAATGATAAATACAATATTTTTACAGGCAGGCACAGCGGTAGTAAAGGATACAGTTGTTGCAACAGCTCAGCAATTAACCACTACTCAACCACAGATAGAGACTTTAACCCTGTGGGAGCTATTAATAAAGGGCGGTATAATAATGATACCATTGATGATTTGTTCGCTACTTGCAGTTTATTTTTTCATTGAACGATTGATAGCAATTCATAAAGCAGGCAAGGCAGATATTAACTTTATGAATAATATACGTGATTTTATCTACGAGATGAAATTAGATGCTGCCAAATCACTCTGCAAAACAACGAATACGCCCGTATCACGTATGGTAGGCGGCGGTCTTGACAGGATTGGCAAACCTATCGCCGAAATTGAAAGAACTTTGGAAAGCGTTGGCAAATTTGAAGTATCCAAACTGGAACGCAACCTTAAAATATTAGGTATAGTAGCCGGTATTGCTCCTATGCTCGGTTTTGTCGGAACTATTATGGGTGTTATTAAAATTTTCTATAATATCTCACTTTCAGACAATATCAGTATAGGTATTATTGCAGGCGGTCTTTATGAAAAAATGATTACCAGTGCAACTGGTCTGATTATCGGAATTCTCGCTTATGCAGGGTATCATTATTTGAATATATTACTTGATAAAGTAATTTACAGGCTTGAAAATACAGCTATGCAATTACTTGATTTATTACAACAAAAAGCATAACTATTATGAATATAAGGCGCCGCACCCACTTTTCAGCAGAAGTCTATACAGGCTCGCTGAATGATATTATGTTTTTTTTATTACTTTTTTTCCTGATTATTTCTACCTTAGTCAATCCCTCAGTCATTAAACTTATGCTTCCCAAAGCAACCACCTCGCAAGCTCTTTCCAAACAACAATTCTCACTTTCAGTTACCAAAGATAAACTTTATTATCTTAATAATAAAGAAGTCGCTTTTGTAAATCTGGAAAGCGAATTAATCAATACTACGAAAAACATACAAGACCCAACTATTATTTTAAGAATGGATAACGCCCTGACGGTTCAGGATATGGTTGATGTATTACAGGTTGGAAATAAGATAAAAATCAAAATGGTGCTGGCAACTAAAACAACACTGAAATAGATGAAAGAGGATAAAGAAAATACCAACAAACCCCTTGCCGCTATCCTAACCTTGCTATTTCACGGTCTGCTGATACTGGTATTTCTATTGTTGGTCATCCGCACAAAAGTACCACCCTATCCTTTGGTAGGCGGTGGCGGTGGACTTGAAGTCAATTTCGGTAATTCAGATGATGGCACAGGGACAGATTATAAAGAAACATATATACCTATAGACATTAAAATACAACAACAAAGTTCTGCTAAAACAGGGAATAATCAGGACAATAACATACTAACCCAGGACATAGAAGAAGCACCGGCAATCAATACTCAGGAAAACAAAAAACAAACCAAAGAAGATGTTGTTAAAGAAAATGTAAAACAGGAAGAAACACCTAAAATAGTAATTAATGACCCTGTTGTTAATCCTGCTGCAACATATAAAAAGAAAACCGGCAGTTCTGGCGACGGTATCACAGGCAAGCCTGGCAATCAGGGCAATCCTTTAGGCGACCCAAATGCTACAAATTATAAAGGCGACCCCGGCTCAGGCGGAGGTAGCGGCGGCGGGGACGGTACAGGTAGCGGCACTGGCAAAGGCTCGGGTAAAGGACCCGGAACAGGCACAGGTGTTGGACCCGGCGGAGGAAAGGGCGCTGTCAATTATTCTTTACAGGGAAGAAATTACAGATATTTGCCTTCGCCTCCTACTATTCAGATATCAAGACCTGAGACCATAGTAGTTAAAATATGGGTTGACCGCAATGGTAATGTTACAATGTTCAAAGCCGGACAAAAAGGCTCAACAAGTAATGAAGCTAAATTAGTTAAATTAGCTGAAAAACTAGCCTCTGAATCCAAATTTGATACTAATCCTTCAGGTCCTGAAGTCCAGACAGGCACTATTACTTACATATTCACATATTAAAAATTTCATTTTTCTTTTCATCTTGCCTGCTAAATGACTTATGACTTACAGGGAAATACTTGACTATATATATAAATGTCTGCCGATGTATCAGCGCGTGGGAGCGGCGGCATATAAGGCAAATTTAAACAACACAATATATCTCAGCGGGTTGCTCGGCAATCCTGAAAACAATTTTAAGAGCATCCACATAGCGGGGACAAATGGGAAAGGCTCGGTTTCGCATCTTATAGCATCGTTTTTACAGACTAAGGGTTTAAGAGTAGGATTATATACGTCGCCACATCTGAAAGACTTCAGGGAGAGGATAAAGATAAACGGGAAATGTATTTCAAAACAATATATAAGTCGTTTTTTTAACAATTATAAAAGTGAATTTGATAGGAAGCAGTTATCCTTTTTTGAGATGACAGTAGGGTTGGCGTTTAAATATTTTTCGGATAAAAAAGTGGATTTTGCAGTAATAGAAACAGGACTGGGTGGAAGGTTAGATTCAACGAATATAATATATCCGGCTCTTTCGGTCATAACCAACATAAGTTACGACCATACCAATCTTCTTGGGGACAGTTTGCTAAAGATAGCGGCAGAAAAAGCAGGTATAATCAAGGAAAACATACCTATTGTTATAGGGGAAACACAGGATGAGATAAAAGATATATTTATTGACGCTGCAAAGAAAAACAAAGCGAAGATTTATTTTGCAGACAACAACATTTCAGTAAAACAAATACTTAGTTCCGAAACAGAATTTGATGTTTATGAGGTTTATTTTAAGGATAAAGTATTTATCAAAAACTTACAATGTCCGTTAAAAGGCTTTTATCAGACGAAAAATTTGAAAACGGCTTTGCAGGCGATAAAAGTTATAATGGATAATAATAAAGATTTAACAAAAAAGCAGGTAAAAGAAGGATTTAAGGAAGTAATAAATAATACGGGTCTAAGAGGAAGGTGGGAAATATTAAATAAAAAACCATTGACAATATGCGATGTTGCCCATAATGAAGCCGGTATCAGGGAAGTATTTTTGCAAGTTAAAACATTAAAATATAAGAGATTACATATAGTTTTCGGTATGGTCAATGATAAAAACCATAAAGCTGTATTAGATTTGTTACCTCGCGATGCAGAATATTATTTTTGTCGGGCAGATATACCGAGAGCGATGGAAGCTAAACGGCTTGCGGCTTTGTGTTTGGAATCAGGTTTAAAGGGAGCTTCATATTCTTCGGTATCTATGGCTTTTGAAGCAGCCAGAAAAGCAGCTTCAATAGAGGATCTAATTCTTGTCTGCGGGAGTGTATTTGTTGTAGGGGAAATTATTTAATTAGGTAGCGGGTATTGAGTATTGGGTAGTGGTTTTTGATAAAAGTTTAAAATAACAAGAAGAAAGGAATAAAAATATGAAATTAATTATAAAAAGGCGAGGTTTTTTTTTAGTAATAATAAATTTATTAATTTTGTTAACCGGAGTAAGAGGGCAGGATATAGAAGCTGATTCGGCAAGGATAATCAATTATACAATAAATCTTGATATAAGAGACTTTACAAATAAAAGAATAAGCGGTTTTACGGAAGTAAAACTTTGTCCTTCTTATGAAAAACTTGCGAATATAAAACTGGAATTGCTAAAACTCAATATCAGTAAAATATCAATAAAAGAAGAAGAGAATGATTTTAAATACGATGGACAGACAATTAATGTTTCGTTGAAAGAGGGTCTTAAACAGGGTGATACAATAGTTTTAAAGATAGAATATGAAGGCAGCCCGCAGACTGACCCTTCATCAACGGAATGGGGCGGATTTCATTTTAACGGTAATTATGCCTTCAACCTTGGAATTGGAATGGAGTCCTCGCCTCATAATTTAGGCAAAACATGGTTTCCTTGTTTAGATAATTTTACCAGCCGCGCTACTTACGATTTCTATATAACGACTTTATCAAACCATAAAGCGGCGTGCAGCGGGTCTTTGAAATCAATAAAAACAAATCCAGACAGCTCATTAACCTATCATTGGCGGCTATCGGAGACCATACCGACTTATCTTGCGGCAGTCGCAGTTGCACAATACGATGTGGTAAGAGATACTTTTGAAGGTATCAATAGAAAAATCCCAATTGAGATTTATGCTAATTCATCAATATCATCAAAGATAAATGCCTCTTTTGCGAATCTGAAAGCTATTTTAAGTTTTTTTGAGTTAAAGTTTGGGGCTTATAAGTGGAACAAAGTAGGATATTGCGGTGTTCCGTTTAATTACGGGGCAATGGAACATAGTTCAATGATAACTTACCCGAACTTTATGATAGACGGGACAAAAAGTTGGGAACATTTCTATACACATGAGTTGTCGCATCATTGGTTTGGCAACCTTGTAACCTGCTCAACAGAGAGGGATATGTGGCTCAATGAAGGTTGGGCTTCTTTTGCCGAGATACTCTATAAAGAAGGGCTTTATGGGAAAAATTCATATAAAAGCACGATAAGGAGCAATCACAAGTATGTATTGCAATACTGCCACGTGAATGATAAAGCTTACCTCCCGCTTTACGGGATGCATGGCGAGGATGTTTATTCAACACGGGTATATAAAAAAGGAGCAGATGCAGTTCACGCTTTAAGAGGCTATTTGGGCGATAGTCTTTTCTTTAAAACAGTAAAGAGTTGGCTTGTGCATTATGCTTATAACAACGCTTCTGTATCTGATATGGAAGCATTCTTCACTCAACAGTCGGGTATCAATTTAAGCAGTTTCATTAAAGACAGGATTTATAATCCCGGGTTTACGCATTTTTCAATAGATTCATTCAAGGTAGAATCAATAAATAGTGTCAATTACAGGGTTGAAGTTTATGTCAGGCAAAAGCTAAAGGGCGCATCAGAATTTTATAATAAAAACCGGATTGAGCTGAGTTTTTTAAGTAAAGACTGGAGTTTAAGGACAGATACTATAAATTTTGACGGGGAATACGGGCATAAAAGCTTCACTCTCCCATTTGCACCAGTTAGTATAATGCTTGATGCCGAAGAAAAACTGTCAGACGCCACAACAGATAATTATAAAACAATAAATAAAAAGACTAACTATAACTTTACGGATACATATTTTAATATAGAAGTAAGCGAAGTAACTGATTCGGCGTTTTTGCGGGTCGTACACCATTGGGTAGCGCCAGATAAAGGCATAACAGACGGAAATATCATAAAAAGAATATCAGAAGAGAGATACTGGACAATAGAAGGCCTAATCGGAGGCGCTGTAAAAGGCAAAGGAAAATTCTATTTTAACAGGACCACAGCCGCAGACAATGGATACTTAGATAATAAACTGTTGCCTGTTGCCAAATCGTCTGACTCTTTATTGTTAATCTATAGACCCGACACAAAAAGCGAGTGGCGTATAGTGCCTTTTATAAGAACGGGCACCAGCGACTTTGGTTACTTAGTAACGGAATATATAGCTACAGGCGAATATGCATTTGCTATTGGCATTCCCGGCGCAGAAATAAGGGAAGATAATTCAGTCAGAGCATACTTAAACCTAAGACCTGTTCAGGGTAATACTGCTGTAGAGATAGAATATAAAACGAAAAAAGACGCTATACTAAAAATAACAGATATTAACTCAAGATTAATAGATTCCATTCCTCTTAAAGCCAATAATAAAACCTTTCTTTGGCAAAATAAATTCCATTCAGGCTCTGTTTATTTTTTTACCTTATATATAAAAAATCAACCTATTATAATAAGAAAGATTGTTTTATAAAAAGTTCTACTAACTTGTAAGCCCTAAAGGATTAATTGAAAGATTTTATAAAAAAATTAAAAAAAAGCCTTATCAAATTTGATAAGGCTTAAAAAATTGTGATTTGATAGAGATGTTTAACTTAAATAAGTACTATTTTTTAGTTGCTCCCCCTGCTAGACTTGAACTAGCGACCCTCTGATTAACAGTCAGATGCTCTAACCAACTGAGCTAAGGAGGAATTTTATTTTCGGGTGCAAAGATATAAAATTTTTAAAATAACATATATTTGCAGAAAATTTTATTAAAAAAATATGAGTTTATTAGTAATCGGCACAGTAGCCTTTGATAGTATTGAAACGCCTTTTGGTAGTGCACAAAAAATTCTTGGTGGCGCAGCTACCTATATTTCACTTGCAGCATCTTATTTCACAGATAAGATTAACTTAGTTTCGGTTGTTGGCAATGATTTTCCCGACAAATATATTGATTTATTGAAAAATCATAAAATTAATACTGAAGGGATAAAAAAAATAACTGAAGGAAAAACTTTTTACTGGGCAGGAAAATATTTTAATGATATGAATGTCCGCGAAACATTAACAACCGAACTGAATGTTCTGGCTGATTTTGACCCCGTAATCCCTGAAAAATATAAAGATTGCGAATACCTGATGTTAGGCAATCTCACGCCAGCAATACAGATGAAAGTCTTAAATCAACTGACTAAAAAGCCAAAACTAACGGTTCTTGACACAATGAATTACTGGATGAATACAGCCTGGGACGACCTGACAGAAGTACTTAAACTCATAGATGTATTAACTATTAATGACGAAGAAGCGCGCCTGCTTAGCAAGGAATATTCCTTAGTTAAAGCTGCAAAAAAAATATTAAAGATGGGACCGAAATACTTAATAATCAAAAAAGGCGAAAACGGTGCTTTATTATTTAATGAAGATAAAATCTTTTTCGCTCCCGCGCTGCCGCTGGCAGAAGTTTATGACCCGACCGGCGCAGGCGACACCTTTGCAGGCGGATTTATAGGTCATTTAGCCAAGACTAAAGATATAAGTTTTGAAAATATGAAAAGAGCTGTAATTTATGGTTCGGCACTCGCCTCTTTTACCTGCGAGAAATTCGGCACCGAAAGAATAGCAGGACTTCAATCCAATGAAGTAGCTGTCAGAGTTGAAAAATTTATAGATTTAGTTCATTTTGATATAAATGAGTTATAAAATAATCAATTATCTATAGTCAACAATACACAGAAAAATTATCAATTATCAAATTACCAATTATCAATTATATTTGCAAACTTTTTTAATAAATAATTAATAAATCCATTTACAATGAAAGAATATAAAACCAACGAAATAAGAAATATTGCACTGATAGGCAGCGCTAAGTCAGGCAAGACGACCTTAGCCGAAGCTATGCTTTTTGAATGCGGAGTCATTACAAGGCGCGGCTCTGTTGATGAAAAAAACACAGTCTCCGACTACAGAGACATAGAACTGGAACGCCAGAACTCTATTTTTTCATCACTAATGTGGGTTGACTATAATGCAAAAAAAATAAATATTATAGATACTCCCGGCTTTGATGATTTTATAGGCGACACAATAGCAGCTTTAAATGTCGCCGATACAGCTCTTATGCTCGTAAATGCTCAAAACGGAGTGGAAGTGGGCAACGAAATAACTTTCAGACATTGCAACAAACTAAATATGCCTTTGGTCTTCGTAATAAATCAACTGGAACACGAAAAAGCCAATTTTGATGAAACATTAAGACAATTAAAAACCTATTTCAGCGAAAAAATAACCTTGGTTCAATATCCTGTTAATGCAGGTCCAGGCTTTAATTCTATTATAGATTTACTTATGATGAAGTTGCTAAAATATCCTGCCGGCGGTGGTAAACCCGAAATACTTGATATCCCTGAAGAAGAAAAAAGCAAAGCCGAAGAATTGCATACTAAGCTCATTGAAGCGGCAGCCGAAGGCGACGACTCGTTGATGGAACTATTTTTTGAAACCGGCAGCCTTACTGAAGAACAGTTTTCTAAAGGTATTAGATTAAGCCTTCTACACCGAAATCTATTTCCTGTTTTCTGCACCTGCGCCAAACATAATATGGGTGTTCAAAGATTATTACAGTTTGTATCAACCACTGTCCCTTCTCCATTGGATATGCCTGCTAAAAAAACCACTGATGGAAAAGAACTTAAATATAATGCTTTTGACCCCGTTTCGATGCTTGTGTTCAAAACTTCAATAGAGCCACACCTCGGCGAAGTATCTTTCTTCAAAGTATATGCAGGTGAGCTGACCGAAGGTATTGACCTTTACAACACCAATACTTCCTCAAAAGAAAGACTCACTCAGTTATTTTACTTCTGCGGTAAAAATAGAGAGAAAGTAGCAAAAATCACCGCAGGCGATATCGGCGCTACTATAAAACTAAAAAATACTAAAACCAACAATACTCTCAACTCACCTAAAAATCAAAATGACCAGATTGAACCTATTATATTTCCTAATTCTAAATATAAAACCGCTATTAAAGCTAAAAGTAATACTGACGATGAAAAACTGAATGCTGTTTTAACAGATATGAGTAAAACCGACCCCACACTTTTATCATACTATTCAAGAGAACTGAAACAAATGATCATTGAAGGACAGGGTGAACTCCAGATAAATATAATGAAATGGCATTTAGACAATATTCATAAAATAGATGTTGAATTATTTCCACCCAGAATACAATACAGAGAAACTATCACCAAGCCTGCTAAATCAATGTACAGGCACAAAAAACAAAGCGGCGGAGCCGGACAATTCGGCGAAGTTCATATGATGATACAGCCTTTCACTGAAGGAATGTCCGACCAAAAAGAATTTCCTATCAGAGGCAGGGATAGTATCGCTTTAGACTGGGGCGGCAAACTCTTATTTCATAATTGTATTGTTGGCGGTGCTATTGACGCCAGATTTATGCCCGCTATATTAAAAGGTATTATGGAAAAAATGGAAGAAGGACCTCTTACAGGCTCTTATGCAAGGGATATTGTTGTTAATATCTATGACGGGAAAATGCACCCAGTTGATTCAAACGAAATCTCTTTTAGACTGGCAGGTAGAAACGCCTTTAGAGAAGCTTTCAAAAATGCTGGTCCTAAAATCCTTGAACCTATCTTTGATGTTGAAATATTTATGCCCGAAGATAAGATGGGAGACGTTATCACTGACATACAAGGCAGACGCGGAATGATTATGGGTATGGATAACGACGGCAGATACCAGGTTATTAAAGCACGTGTACCACTCGCCGAAATGAATAAATACTCTACCTCGCTTAGCTCTATCACAAGCGGCAGAGGCACTTTTGATATGAAATTCGCCGAATATGTTCAGGTCTCAGCTGACATACAGGATAAACTTCTTAAAGAACACGCCGCTAAAGAAGAAGAAGAAGAATAAACCCTTCTCTTCTATAAATTATATCTCCAAAACCTTAGTTTCGTTTAAAAAGCTAAGGTTTTTTTGTTTTAAATATTTAATATTCCCAACCCTGAAACCAATAAAAATTTATATTTTTGCTTTAAAATCCAAATTGATGTTGCACAAGCTTACATTATTTATTTGTTTCATTATTCTGTTTCCTATATTAAACAGTAAAATAACTGCCCAAAAACTTACCTCATCCAATTTGCCTATCATTTCTATCTATACCTTTGGAAATGAAATACCGAACGAGCCTAAAATAAATGCCTTAATGGGCATAATATATAATGGTAAA
>JAGODS010000242.1 GCA_017998135.1 Bacteroidales bacterium | reverse complement strand
GTAAAAAAGAAATTAGGAATAAAATAGAGGGGATTTTTAAAAATTAATAAAAATTTAACCTCACCCTTCCTCTCCTAAAATTAGGAGAGGGAAAACGAAGTTTTTAGAGATGTCCTTTTTATAAAGGTGTTATAAAATAGTTAGTATCTATCAGTAAAACCTGGCAGTTAATAAGATCTGTCAGGTTTTTTTATTAAAATGTTCTTCTAAAAACTAATAAAATTTAACCTCACCCTTACCCTCTCCTAAAATTATTAGAGGGAAAACTTAACTAATAGCAGAATTTTTTTTATTTTTATTTTAGAAAATAAAGTGTATTTTTGCGGTTCAATTATATATATATTATTTCTCAAATTTTAATTAAAAATTAAGCGATTAAATAAGATTTTCAATATGATAAAAGCAATAAAAACAGACAAAGCTCCTTTGCCGGTAGGACCTTATAACCAGGCAATACAAGCAGGAAATACACTTTATGTTTCAGGTCAGATACCTTTAGATCCTATAAAAAAAGAGATGGTAACAGATAGCATAAAGTCTCAGACTATACAAGTGATGGATAATATTAAAGCTATTCTTGAGGAAGCAGGAATGGATTTTAATAATGTTGTAAAAGTAAGTATTTTTTTAACGGATATGGGAAATTTTAGCGAGGTAAATGATATTTATAAAACATATTTTACAACATATTTTCCTGCCAGGGAAACTATACAGGTTGGCAAACTTCCTTTAAATGCAGATGTTGAAATTTCTCTTATTGCTGTAAAAGTTTAATAATTGTTATTTTTTTAGATTTAATTTTAATAATATTTATTATGAAATATTTGCATAGTATTTATGTTATATTACTTATTGGTTTAATAAGTTGTAATCAAACTGAATTAAAAAATAAAGTATTTACGGAAAAAGCACCTAAGCCAATAGGTCCTTACAGTCAGGCTATTACAACAGGTGATTTTATATTTGTTTCAGGACAAATTGCAATTAATCCTACAGACAATAAACTTGATACAACATCTATAGAAAATCAAACAAAGGTTGTGATGGAAAATATAAAGAATATTCTTGAAGCAGCTCAATCAGATTTAAACAGAGTTGTTAAAACAACTGTTTTTATAAAGGATATAAAGAAATTTGCCGAGTTTAATAAAGTTTATTCTGAATATTTTGACAGTATTCCACCAGCAAGAGAGACGGTTGAAGTGTCGGCTTTACCAAAGAATGCAGGTATTGAGATTTCGGTAATAGCACTTAAAAAGTAAAAAGCATTGAAACTAATAGAAAATATAAAAAATAAGGCAGGACTGTTCTATTTTAAAAGAGAAATAGAACGTAAAACGCAGAGGGTTAAAGCTGTTAATATAGCTTCTGCCAAGTATATAGGACTACTTTATTTAGTTGAAGATGAAAAACAAGATAAATTTATTTGTGATTTTGTCAAAGAAATGCAGATGCACAAGAAAGATGTAAAGGCACTGGGCTTTGTAAAAACTAAAACAATACCCTATTTTTGTTATCCCAAGCTTACTTTTGATTATTTTACTCCGAAAGACTTAAACTGGTATAATAAACCGTCAAATAAATTTGTTAGTAGTTTTATAAAAAGAGAATTTGATATTCTTATAAATCTTAATACGGCATCTGATTTAACTTTACATTATATAGCAATGCAGTCAGCAGCAAAATTTAAAGTAGGCAGATTTGATAAGTTTCCTTTTGATTTTTATAATTTAATGATTAGTAATTATGAAGATAAAAACCAGGAGAATTTTATTAAAAACATTTTATACTATTTGAATGAAATAAATTTTACAAAAAAATGATAAACAATTTTAAAGGTATAGGTGTAGATTTAGTTACACCTTTTCATAAAGATGGTAATATAGATTTCAAGGCTTTTGAAACTCTTATAAATCATACTATAGAAAATAATTGTCATTATATTGTTGTGCATGGCAGTGTAAGTGAGCGGGAAGCCTTGTCTAAAGATGAAAGAAATGCAGTTCTTGATTTTGTTATAGATACTGTTGATAAGAGAGTTCCTATAGTAGCAGGCATATCGGCGAATAATACTCAGAAGTTTGTCAATATGCGTGAGTCTTTTACAAATGGGATAGATGCTGTTATTACAGTTGTCCCTTATTTTGTACAACCAAGCCAGAAAGGTATTTATATTCACTTTAAAACTATTGCTAATGTTTGTCCCTATCCAATTATAATACTTAATGCTCCCGAACAGACAGGTGTTAATATAGAACCTGAAACTGTTCAAATGCTTTATGAAGAAGTAGAAAATATTATTGGTTTATGTAATATTTCGGGTAATTATATAAAAACTATGCAGATAATAAAAAACACTTCTAAAGGCAGGGATTTTTTGGTTTTATGCGGCAATGATCTTCAAATACTACCATTGATGTCTGCCGGCGCAGGTGGTGCAATCTCTCCGCTTTCTAATGCCTATTCCAAATTGTTGACAGGCTTTTATTATGAATTTATTAATAATAACCTTGATAAGGCAAGAGAGATGTATTTTGAGTTATTTGATGTAATTAAACTTGCTTATCAGGAAGGTGTTATATCTGGTGTGAAAGTTATCCTTGAAAGGATGAACCTGATAGAAAATAATTTAAGGCTACCACTCGTAAAAATGAATAAAATTCATTATAAGTTGCTTAATGATCAAATGGATATTTTTGAAAAGAAATTAATTAAGTCTAAAACTATCATTTAAAATGAATAAAGTCAATTTACATATTTTTATTTTTTGTCTTTTTACTATTTCTTTGTTTTCTCAAAACAATAATATTAAGGTATTAAAATTATCAGCTAAGGATAGTCTTCTGGAAGAACTTTATAAAAATACTAAAGAGCAATATTTTAAATTTAAAATAAAAGATAAAAACGAAATTGAAAAGTTGACTTTGTTTTTATCAATAGATAATGTAAAAAAGGATTCTGTTTTTGCTTATGCTGATAAAGAAGGTTTTAAGAAATTTCTTTATTCTGATTATGAATATGTTTTACTAACAAAACCTTCTCAGGTATATAAAAAACAGAGAATTTTAAAATGTAAAAATTCAAAAAAAAAAATAGATGATTGGAATTTTTATCCTTCTTACAGTCTTTATGAGCAAATTTTGAAGGATTTCAGGGATGAGTTCCCTGATTTTTGTAGTATAGATACTATTGCAGTTTTAAGTAGCGGACGGAAATTACTTGCTGCAGTTATTAAAGATACTGATAAAGTTACAACATTAAAACCCTCTGTTATTCTTAGCGGAACTATTCACGGAGACGAACCCTTAGGTTGTGTTTTGTTATTACATTTAATTGACAGTATTTTGAGGGGTTACGCCGTTGAACCCGAAATAAAGGATATGGTTAAAAAGATGAATATATTTATTTGTCCGCTTGAAAATCCTGATGGAATGTATAGCGGAGGAGATAATAATATTTATCTTGCAACCAGATTTAATGCCAATGGTGTTGATATAAATCGTAATTTTCCTGACCCTGCCTTAGGTGCTCATCCTGATGGCAAGCAATGGCAGGATGAGACTGTAGCCCTGATGAATTATTATAAAAAGATTTTTTTTGTTTTATCAGGAAGCATCCACGGAGGAGCTGAAGTGTTCAATTATCCCTGGGATACCTGGAGTCGTTTACATCCTGACGATGCCTGGTGGCAGTGTGTTGGTCGTAAATATGTTGATACTGTTCATAAATATTCCCCTTCCGGTTATTTTACAGACCTGGATAATGGAATAACTAATGGTTATCAATGGTACACAGTGAAAGGAGGTAAACAGGATTATCTTAATTATTTTCTTCATACCAGAGATGCAACTATTGAAATTTCTGATATAAAGATGCCGTATTATAATAATATTTCAAATTACTGGTCATACAATTACCGCTCTTTTTTCAACTTTCTAAGACAAGTATTTTATGGAATCAATGGGAGAATAATTGATTCCACTACTAATATTCCGGTTAGAGCAAAAATATTTATTAAAAATTATGATAAAGACAGCTCGCATATTTATTCATCAGCTTTAGACGGTTCTTTTTTCAGACCTCTAAGCTCAGGTATTTATAATTTAATTATAACTGCTCCAGGCTACGACTCTGTCTTTCTTAATAATATTGAATTACAAGGCGCTTGTAATAGCTCTGAGTTTTTATTAGTAAAATTAAATCCTGTTGGTGTTAAATCTGACAGAACTGTTTTTATTAAAAATGATATAACAATTAATT
>JAGODS010000241.1 GCA_017998135.1 Bacteroidales bacterium | reverse complement strand
AAACTTACCTCATCCAATTTGCCTATCATTTCTATCTATACCTTTGGAAATGAAATACCGAACGAGCCTAAAATAAATGCCTTAATGGGCATAATATATAATGGTAAAGATAAAATTAATTATGTAAACGACAGCTATAACAATTTCTATGGTAAAATTGGAATAGAGCTGAGGGGCTCTTCATCACAGACCTTTCCTAAAAAATCTTATTTAATAGAACTTAGAGACAGTAGCGGGCAAAATTTAGATACCTCGCTCCTTGATATGCCTGCTGAAAATGACTGGATTCTATATGCTCCTTACTCCGATAAATCTATGCAGCGGGATGTCCTGACTTACAAACTCGTAAGAGCAATGGGGCGCTATGCTTCACGTACTATGTTTTGCGAATTGATTCTCAATGACGAGTATCTCGGCGTTTATGTATTAATGGAAAAAATTAAACGTGATAAAAACAGAGTTAATATAAAAAAATTAAAAGAAACCGATAATCAAAGCCCCGATATAACAGGCGGATATATTATTAAAATTGATAAAACTACAGGAGGAGGTACTGACGGCTGGAATTCTCCATACAAACCATTTAATAACGCCTGGCAACAAATCTATTATCAATACGAATACCCCGCTTATGATAAGATTACTTCGCAACAGAAAAATTATATTGAAAATTATATCAGCGAATTTGAAAAGTCTTTCAGCATAACCGCAACTAATGATACTGTCAAAGGATATAAAGCTTATGTTGACCTCCCCTCTTTTATTGACTATTTTATAATTAACGAACTTTGCAGAAATGTTGATGCCTACAGGTTAAGCGCTTTCTTATATAAAGACCATAGCGATGTTAATAAAGGAAAACTTTTTGCAGGACCAGCCTGGGATTATAATCTTGCCTTTGGTAATGCCAATTATTGCGAAGGCAATAACTCTGAGGGCTGGGCGTATAAGTTCGGGAATTATTGCAATGATGACTATTACCAGATACCCTTCTGGTGGCAGGCTATGCTTAATGATACTGCTTTTCAAAACCAGCTTAAATGCAGATGGAGCATACTGAGAGAAAGCAGCCTTAGCAATAATTATATCTTTTCAATTATTGATTCTATGTCTTCCTTGCTAAATCAAGCTCAACAAAGAAATTATAAAAAATGGCAAATTCTCAATGAATGGGTCTGGCCTAATTATTATGTAGGTAAAACATATACTGACGAAATAAACTATCTTAAAAAATGGACTACAGAACGCCTCAACTGGCTTGATAAAAATATCCCGGGTAAATGCAACACTATTACTGACTATACAATGCCAGCGCTAACTAACAATCTTATAATATATCCCAATCCCTCCAAAGGCAAATTTAATATTCAGTTTAATTCTATATCTAAAAGAATAAATTATATTGCAATTTATAATAATATAGGAGACAAATTATTTGAAAAACTTTATGATTCGCCCTCTAAAATTTATGAATCTATTGATTTATCTTCCCAACCGGCAGGACTTTATTTTATAAAAATTATTTCAGATAATTATTATAACATTCAAAAACTAATAATTCATTAGTAAGTGCAAGGTCTTACCTCAGCAGTAAAATTTTAGAGTTTATATATTGTAAAAACCTTATAACCTTAGTATAAGCAATGAAAGAAACAAAATCTACCTTATTACCTTTTTTATTAACATTTATACATCAAAATAAACAAATAAGGTTGATATATAAGGTATTTAAAGTTTTATACTAAGGTTAAAAAAAATAAAAATAAAATTATGTATATTTTGAAACCTTTATCATTTCTTATTAATCAACTGCTGAGTAGTTACCAAAATAGATATGTTTAAAAAAATTATATATTTTTGCATTTATATTTAAAAAGAGTTTTCTGCATAAATAATGCTTCAGGCTTACAAAAAAGAAAAAAGCCTAATTTTAAATAAATACTTTTTTTAACATAATAGCTTTTAATAAAAAAACCAATGGAGGATTTTGAATTAAAACAGGATATTTCACAAAGTAAAAAATACATAATAACTGCTGTCAATTCAACTGTGATGTATTTACTTGCATATCTATTTGTTAATATATACTATCAGGTAATTACTATTAACAGAGCTTACAGTTTCAGTATTGACGCCAAACTGCTATACTATAAAATAGGCTGGCTTAAAGGTCCGGACTCTTTACTTTGGACACACGAATCAGTTAAACATATTTTTGCGATAGGTCCTATACTTGCTTTTGCTCTTGCAGTTGTTTTTATTGTCATTTATATCTTTGCCAGACAAAAAAAAGGGTTATTCAAATTATTCTGCATTTGGACTATTATGCATAGTTTAAATATGTTTCTGGGGGCTTTGCTTATCGGCATATTAACTACTATTAACTTCCCTTACACAAACCAGATATTGAAAACCATATCTGATTTTATGTTTTTCACCAAAGATGTTTCTTATAGTAGTCTTGGCTTCGGCTATGTTTCAGACTGGATGTATATGGACAACAAAACCAAAGCCGCTCTTTTCATTAGCTCCGGATTATTATCTCTTATTATAGGCTTTTTCTCATCTCGTCTTTTTCTTAAAACAGCACAATCAAAAAGCCTTGTTAAAAATGAAATATCAAGACAATCAACCATCTTATTCCAGACCTATCTGCCCTGGCTCTTTGCAAGTTTATTCCTGCTATTAATCAAAATACCTCACAATCTTAGATATGAAATATATTTATATCTTTCTATGCTTATTATGATTTTCCCTTCAGTGCTTAATGTATTAAGAAACCCTAAATCATACAGAACCATTATGGTCGTTAAAGAAACCAAACCAATATCTATTCATAAACCCTTATTAATTTTTACCATTATTTTATATATAGCTTTCAGGCTGATATTTAACAATGGTATTTACGTTAATTTTATATCCTTATAAATCTATGAAAAATATTATTGTAATCGGAAGCGGACCCGGCGGCTACGTAGCTGCTATCAGAGCTGCTCAACTCGGCTTTAAAGTTAGTATTATTGAAAAATCGGAACTCGGCGGTATATGCCTTAACTGGGGCTGTATCCCTACTAAAGCCCTCCTTAAAAGCGCTGCTGTTTTTAATTATATGAAACATTCAAAAGATTATGGAATAAACATTGAAGGTGAAATAAAGCCTGATTTCAATTCCATTATCCAGCGTAGCAGAAAAATAGCATCTGATATGAGCAAAGGTATTCAATACCTGATGAAAAAGAATAATATTGAAGTCATTCAGGGCAAAGCCGCTCTCAAAGATAAAAACACAATTAAAGTAACCTCTGCTGACGGTAATATTAGCGAAGTTAAAGCTGATTATATTATACTTGCTACAGGAGCAAGGTCTAAAGACATCCCCGCCTTCAAACAGGATGGGCAGCATATAGTAGGCTACCGCGAAGCACTTACCCTGCCTAAATTACCTAAAACTATGCTTATTATTGGCTCAGGCGCTATAGGCTCTGAATTTGCTTATTTCTATAACTCTCTCGGCACTAAAGTAACTTTAGTTGAATTTTTACCTGAAATAGTACCCCTCTGCGATAAAGAAATTTCTAAACAACTCTCCCGCTCTTTTACTAAATCAGGTATTAAAGTAATGACCGAAGCTACAGTTACCGCTGTTGAAATTAAAGATAATATTTGCCTCTCTACTGTCAAATCTAAAAAAGGTGAAGAAATTATAGAAAGCGAAATAGTTCTTTCATCTGTTGGTATAACTCCCAATCTGGAAGGTATAGGTCTGGAAGAACTCAATATAGAACTTGAACAGGGAAAAATTAAAGTTGATGATTACTACAAAACCAATGTTGATACTATCTTTGCAATAGGCGACATTGTCAAAGGGCAGGCTCTTGCACACGTTGCTTCTGCCGAAGCTATTATCTGCGTCGAAAAAATAGCAGGTTTAGACCCACAACCTCTAAATTATAATAATATTCCCGAATGTATTTATTGCTCGCCGGAGATTGCCTCTGTTGGCTATTCCGAAGAAAAAGCAAAAGCAGAAGGTATTGATTATAAAGTTGGTAAATTCCCTTATACAGCATCTGGGAAAGCAAGCGCCGGCGGTAATAAAGAAGGTTTTATTAAAATCATTATTGACAACAAATATAATGAAATTATAGGAGCGCATTTCATTGGTGATAATGTTACCGAAATGATAGCAGAAATAATAGTAGCAAGAAATCTTGAAGCTACAGCCCACGAACTTATTAAATCGGTTCATCCCCACCCTACTA
>JAGODS010000240.1 GCA_017998135.1 Bacteroidales bacterium | reverse complement strand
TCGAAGTTGCTTTACGCTCCGAAATCCAGTTAAATATTAAAAGGTTAATGGATATTGGTTGTTATAGAGGTATTAGACATAGAAACGGCTTACCCGTTAGAGGACAAAGTACCAAAAATAACGCCAGAACTCGTAAAGGTAAGAAAAAAACCGTTGCTAATAAAAAGAAAGCTACTAAATAATTATTAAAGTTTACATCTAAATTATGGCTAAATCAACTAAAACAGGAAAAAAAAGAGTAGTGAAAATTGACCCTCTCGGTGAGGCTCATATTAAATCTTCTTTCAATAATATTATTATTAGTATTACTAATTCCGCTGGACAGGTTATTTCCTGGTCCTCTGCCGGGAAATCAGGTTTTAAAGGGTCTAAAAAGAATACCCCTTATGCCGCTCAGGTTGCCGCTAATGATTGTTCTAAAACCGCTTTCTCCTTAGGTTTAAGAAAAGTGAAAGTGTTTGTCAGAGGCCCTGGTGCTGGTAGAGAATCTGCTATTAGAACTATTCATGCTAATGGTATTGAAGTAACCGAAATCGTCGATGTTACTCCTTTACCTCATAATGGTTGCAGACCTCCTAAAAGAAGAAGAGTTTAATCTTTATTTTAAATATCAAATAATTAATTCAATAATATGGCAAGGTACATAGGTCCTAAAACTAGAATAGCTAGAAAATTTAATGAGCCAATTTACGGTCAGGATAAATATTTCGAAAAAAAGAAATATGCTCCAGGACAACACGGCTCTATGAAGAAAAGAAGAAAGGTTACTGAATATGGTATGCAGCTTCAGGAAAAACAAAAAGCTAAATATATTTATGGCATTCTTGAAAAACAATTTAAAAATATTTTCAATATCGCCTCCAGAAAAAAAGGCATTACCGGCGAAATTTTACTCCAACTTTGCGAAGCACGTCTTGATAATGTCGTTTTTAGATTAGGCATTGCCCCTTCTCGTAGTGCCGCTCGTCAGCTCGTTTCTCATAAACATATTACCGTTAATGATAAAGTTATCAATATACCCTCTCTTACTCTTAAACCCGGTGATATTGTCGGCGTTAGAGAAAGATCCAAATCCCTGGAATGTATTGCTAACTCTGTTAATGGCTATGGAAACCCCTATAAATGGCTCGAATGGGATGCTAATCAACTTAAAGGAAAATTTATGAATTATCCTGATAGAGCTGATATCCCTGAAAATATCAATCAACAAAGTATAGTGGAATTGTATTCTAAATAACTTTTTTTTATTTTATTTCATAAATATATGGCTATATTGGCATTTCAAAAACCTGAAAAGGTAATTATGTTAGAAGCTAATGACTTCTACGGAAAATTTGAGTTTCGTCCCCTCGAACCCGGATACGGTGTTACTATTGGCAATGCCCTTAGAAGAATTTTGCTTTCTTCTCTCGAAGGATTTGCCATTACTACTGTGAGAATTGCAGGCGTTGAACACGAGTTCTCAACAGTAAAAGGCATTACTGAAGACGTGACAGACATACTGTTAAATTTGAAACAAGTAAGATTCCGCAGGCAAATAGATTCTATAACTAATGAAAAGGTTATAATAAATATAAAAAACCAAAAACAATTTAAAGCGAATGATATAAATGGTTTTTTAAATTCATTTCAAGTGCTTAATCCAGAGATAGTTATTTGCAATATGGATCCCTCAGTAAATCTTTCTCTTGAAGTTACAATAGATAAGGGTAGGGGATATGTACCTGCTGATGAAAATAAACCAGTTGATTCACCTGTTGGAGTGATACCTATTGATGCTATTTTTACACCAATAAAAAACGTGAGATATACAATTGAGAATTTTAGGGTTGAGCAAAAGACAGACTATGAGAAGTTAATATTTGAAATATGGACAGATGGTTCAATTGATCCGACCAATGCTTTAAAGGAAACTGCCAAAATTCTTATTCATCATTTTGCCTTGTTTTCAGATGAAAAAATATCAATCGATTTTGAACAAAAAGCACAATCAGACGAACTTGATGAAACTTCACTTCATATCAGGCAATTGCTTAAAACAAAATTAACAGATCTTGACTTATCGGTTAGAGCTCTAAATTGTTTGAAAGCAGCCGAGGTTGAAACACTAGGCGAACTTGTAACCTTTAATAGGAATGATTTGTTAAAGTTTAGAAATTTTGGAAAAAAATCTCTTAATGAATTGGACGACCTTGTAAAATCAAAGAATTTAACTTTTGGTATGAATATTTCAAAATATAAACTTGACAAAGAATAATTATTAAGAACCAAACAACAAATTATTAAATTATGAGACACCAAAGAAGAATTAATAATCTTGGAAGAACAGCAACTCACAGAAGTGCTATGCTGTCTAATCTTGCAATTTCTTTAATTATTAATAAAAAAATTAATACAACACTTGCAAAAGCAAAAGAACTTCGTAAATTTGTAGAACCTTTGCTTACCAAATCTAAAGAAGATACAACTCATTCAAGAAGAGTTGTTTTTGCTGCATTACAGAATAAAATCGCAGTAGCCGAGTTGTTCAGGGAAATAAGTAAAAAAATTGCTGAAAGACCCGGTGGATATACTAGGATTTTTAAAACAGGTAATAGATTGGGAGACAATGCTCAAATGTGTTTAATTGAATTAGTTGACTATAATGAAACATATTCATCAACCACTTCAAAAGATAAAGAAAAAGTAGTAAAAACAAGAAGAGGAAGAACTAAAACAAAAAAAACTCAAACTACTGCACTGAATAGTCAAAATGAAACGCTACAGGATAAAGAAATACCTGATAGTAATTCCGAAAATTCAAAAGAATAATATTTTGACTCATATATATATTGAAACCTAACAGTTTATATAATCTGTTAGGTTTTTTTATTTGTAAAAAGTTTCTTTATTTCAAGAATAATAATTAATTGAATTTATATAAATAGAAACAAAACATACTCTCTAACCGTTTAATTAATTAAGGAGATATTTTAAATTGTTAATAAATAATTTATTATTTTTTATTTATTAATTAGGATAAATATAATTTTGCAAAAACAAGAGGATAATAAAAGAATGTATATCAGACATATTATTATATTATTCATTATTATATTTTTTCTAATACCCTTAGGAGCTCAAACTATTGAACGTCGCCCCAAATATGCTCCGCGTAAAGATAAGCATAGAAACGCCAGCGATGTAAAAGGTAAGCAGGGTTTATGGAAATTTTATACAAGAAACAAGGAATTGTTTTTAGAGGTTAGTTATGAAAATGATTCAAAGAATGGTCCTTCAATTAAATATTATACACAAACAGGTCAACCTAGGGAGGAGTTAAATTATTATTTTGGTGTTTTGGAAGGACCTTATAAATACTATTATTTTTCAGGAGAGGTAAAAAGTGAAGGGGAGTATAAGAAGAATAAAAGGGATGGACAATGGATTTTTTATCATGATAAGACAGGGGAAAAAAGTTCAGAGGGAGCTTACGAAAATGGAAAGAAAAATGGAGAGTGGATTTTTTATAATCGTAAGGGTGAAATGACAATTAAAGGTTCTTTTATTAATGATATAAGGGATGGAGATTGGGTTTATTACGATAGTAGTGGTAAGGAAATATCAAGAACAAAATATTCCAAAGGAAGTATAGTAGGAGAAGGGGCATCAACGGGTGGAGTTGATAATAAAACAAAAAAACCACCACAGGATATAATAATAAAAAAATCAACAAATGTAATAACCCCATCACCTCAAAATCAGAATCCTCCTTCTCAGCAAAATCCGGTTCAGCCAGGAACAGCACCTTCCAATCCTAAAAAGTAATTTTTTATTTGAAATTTGATGAAATCTGAAATAATTAAAATGGGTAAATTTCTGCCATTAATGGAAGAATTTTATAGTTTACAAGGTGAAGGCTATAATGTTGGAATGGCTTCATATTTTGTAAGACTTGGCGGATGTGATATCGGTTGTTATTGGTGTGATGAAAAGCAATATTGGGATAGTGCCAGAAAAGAGGATTTTGTCAGCACAGAAATGATTATAGAGAAGATAATAAACAGCAAGGTTAAAACTGTCGTTATTACAGGAGGCGAACCCTTGAAATTTAATCTTGATTTTTTATGTTCAAAGTTAAATGAAAATGGAATTAAAACCCATCTTGAGACTTCAGGGGCTAATAAGATGAGTGGTTTTTGGGACTGGATATGTATATCTCCAAAAATAGAAAATAAATATCTGCTCGAAAATCTCAAAAAAGCAAATGAATTAAAAGTAATAATAACAGGGGAAGAAGATTTTAAATGGGCAGAATATAATAG
>JAGODS010000239.1 GCA_017998135.1 Bacteroidales bacterium | reverse complement strand
GGTGTTAACTGGTATGCTAAAGAATGGGTTGAGACCAATTATGCTGTTCTTCTCAGTTTCTTTATGTTTATAATTTTATGTGTTTATTTTATTTGGCATACTTTGAAAGCAAAAAAAGAAGATGATTTATAACAGAGAAATTTAATAATAAGATAATAAATTAGGGTTAAAGCCCGATTATATATAAATTTATGAAAGAAGCTATAAAAAAAAGGTTTTTGAAATATATAAGCATTGATACGCAATCTGATGAAAATTCGGAGTGTTTTCCAAGTACTACAAAACAATTTGATTTAGCCAGGTATTTATATTCCGAACTTATTGAATTAGGATTGAAGGATGTTTATCTTGATGATAATTGTTATTTATATGCCTTTTTGCCTGCAAATACTAATAAGAAATTGCCTGCTATAGGTTTCATAGCTCATCTTGATACCAGTCCGGATATGCCTGGTAAGGCAATTAATCCTCAGATTCTTAATAATTATGATGCTAAGGATATAATATTAAATAAAGAATTGGATTTATGTTTAAAAATAGCTGAATTTCCGGAATTGTTAAGATATAAAGGAGATACCCTGATAACAACTGATGGTACAACTTTGCTTGGTGCTGATGATAAGGCTGGTATAGCAGAAATTGTTACTGCTGTGGAATATTTAATTAAACACCCTGAAATAAAACATGGTCCTATACAAATAGGCTTTACTCCGGATGAAGAAATAGGTAGGGGAGTGGATAAATTTGATGTTAAAAGGTTTGGGGCAGAATATGCATATACTATTGATGGCGGCGGACTGGGTGAGTTTGAATTTGAAAATTTTAATGCTGCTAAGGCTGTTTTAAATATACAGGGTAGAAATATTCACCCAGGTTATGCAAAAAATAAAATGATAAATGCGCTTTTAATTGCTTCAGAACTAAACTCATTATTGCCTGTTAATGAACGTCCGGAATTTACAGATAATTATGAAGGTTTTTATCATCTTATTAAAATTGAAGGTTCTGTTGAAAAAGCAAATATGTCTTATATTATACGTGACCATAACAGAGAAATTTTTGAAAAGCGTAAGCAGTTTATTAAACAAGTTGTTGATTTTATTAATTTGAAATATAATAATGAGATAATTAAATTAGAAATAATTGATCAGTATTATAATATGCGGGAAAAAGTTGAGCCTGTTTATTATGTTATTGAAAGAGCTTTAAATGCCTTTGAAAAAGCTGGCGTTAAACCTGATGTAAAACCTATAAGAGGTGGAACTGATGGTGCCAGGCTATCCTTTATGGGTTTGCCTTGCCCTAATATTTTTGCAGGCGGGCATAATTTTCACGGTAAATATGAATTTGTATCTCTGGAGACTATGGAAAAAGCTTGTTTGGTGATTATTGAAATAGCAAGAGGATAAACAGTATAACTTTTTATTTTAGGGGATTTCTAAAAACTTATAAAAATTTAACCTCACCCTTACCCTCTCCTAAAATTAGGAGAGGGTAAACGGAGTTTTTAGAGATGCCCTTTAAATATAAAAGCCTGACAAGTTTTAATTTGCCAGGCTTTTTTGTTTTTTATGTTTAATAAAAATTAGTCGAGCAGAGTAATAGTCCCTTTTTTATCTTCAGTAGAATTATCCATTTTAGTAGCTTTTATAATGAAAAAATAAGTGCCTGCAGCAGCTTTGCTACCTTTATTATTAGTACCGTCCCAGATAAAATATTTTTTAAATGTAGAAGGTGTTCCATTTATATTGTAATCTTCTGTTTTTATAGTACTTTCGTTATAAATTTTGTCAAAAATTTGTAAGCCCCAGCGATTGAAAATCTGAACATCAAGTGTTTTGATACCGGAAGCGACTATGGAAAAATTATTATTAACAGCACTGCTTCTGCTTATAACATCAGGTACTTCTTTAATATTAGATAGCATTTTAACTTCAATGATGATTTTAAGAGTATAAGTACAATTAGCTTTTTCAACTGTTAGAGTTGCTGTATAATAATTACTGCCATTGTTAGATTTATCATTTTCAGATTTATAATTGTATATATGATTAGGATTAATTTCATTAGATTTTGGTGAGCCGTCGCCAAAATCCCAGGTTATTTTATCAGTTCCTGTATAAGAAAAATCAACAGATAAAGGACTTAAAAGATTGCTCGGATCTTAAGTTATGGTATATGATGTATCTAATGTTAATGCATTAATAGCAATTTTTTCGGATTTATATGTACATCCAACGCCGTCAGTAATAGTAACAAAATAATCTTTGGCACAGAGCGAATCTATATCCTTTGTTGTTTTATTATTATTCCATAAATATGTATAAGTACCATTACCACCTTTTACATTAAGTGTAATTTTACCTGTACATTCGCCAAGGCAAACTGAATCAGTGGTATTAAGTACTTTAAATTGAGGAATTAATGAAAGCGAAAGGCTATCGTCTATGAAGCAATTATTATTATCTGTTATTTTAATTTTATAAGTGATTTTTTTAATAATTTCATCAGTTGATTTATTTATAATATTGATATTGTCAGAAGTAGAATTATTATTCCATAAAAAAGAATAAGGAGCTTTACCATTGCTCGGAATAGAGGTGATTTTAACTGAATCTCCAAAGCAAATCTGGTCTTTTGCTTTATTAAAAACGTTTTTTGGCAGAGGATTTACATTAACTTTAACTGAGGTTGTTGCTGTTGCCTGGCAAACGTCATTAATAGTTACTGTGTAAGTAGTAGTTTCAACAGGACTTACTTTGACAGTTGCAGTAGTTCCTGCGCTATTACTCCATTTGTACTGGTAAGGAGCAACACCGCCGGTGGCTGAAGAATTAATATCGGCAGATTGACCTTCGCATATAGTTTTGTCACTGCCGGGAGTTATTGTCATTTCTTTATAATCTTTCAGAGTAATAGTATAAGTTTCAAAAGCGCAGGCAGAGGTTTCAACTTTAATAATAATTGTTTCGTCCCCCTCGTCCATTCCGTCAGCTTTACCTGTAATTTCTAACTGGGTTTGTGTTTCACCAGCCTTAATAGTTACAAAATCATTGTTAGTATTAAGCGAATAATCAGTACCTCTGGTAGCAGTTCCTGTTAAGGTGAAATTAATAGATTTATCAACTGAGGAGCTTTGAGAAGTTGAAAAAGTGATTATAGTTTTATTACATCCTTCATAAAGAGAAGTCCCAAGAGAAGGTATAGTATAGGCAACATTGACAGATGTTGCGTCGCTTGAGAAACTATTAGCTTCAAGAAAAACGCCTGAATCGTATTTATCATCATAAAAATCAGCAATAGCTAATTTAATATGATAAGTCTGGCATGGAATAACTTCAGCCGTTGCAATTAGTACTTTTGTAAAACCATCATATTGTATAGTAGCTCCACCGTTATTATTAATATAATAATTGTTATAGTTTGTAGATATACAGTCGTTTTTGTCATAACGTACTCCTGAAATAGGGTCAATACCTGGATTTCCAGAGTTTACTGAGTTAATTGCCACAGGTAAACTTGTCCCCGGAATAATAGCAATGTTTTGTTTATTATATGAGCCTCCTCCAGGTTTGGGACCTGTCAGAAAAAAAGCGAAAATATCGTTATAAAAAGAGCAAACATACTCAGGGTATTCTTCTGAAGCAAAAACATATTTGAATCTAAGAGGAGTGGCTGCTGGTTTAAAATCAAATTCCAGAATAGCTGCATCTCTGGATGAGCCGGTTGAACCTGTTATCATTTCCAAATCGCTATCGCTGTTTTTATCACCAGTAGCATTATACCATTGAAACATCTTATTTGTAGAGTTATTGGGACCTTTTGCGTCCTGAATTTTACCTGTACTCAGTAAAATACCTTTGGCTATGCCGAGATTGGTGCTGGAAGAGCCAGTGCTAAAAGAACCCAACTGCCCTGTACCATCATTATCAAACCAGCCTGTTGCTGTTATATTTGAGACCTCAACACCTGAGCCTACAAGTACATTTTTTACAATATCCTGAAGAATTGCATCAGAGGTTACAGTTTTTTCAATAACTAATTGCGAATAAACTTTTTTTGTATTTATACCAAAGAATACTGATATATAAATAATTACAAAACATAATTTGCTTATTTTATTGTGCATAGTATTATAATTTTATTAAAAAATGAAATTACAAAATTATAAAAATTTTAAATATTCACTCTAAAATATAACAAAAAATTAATTTTGCAGTTCTTAAATTATAAAATTTTATAATTAGAATATATAACCGGATTTCAAAAAATATCAATAAATATAATATTATGCGTTGTTTTAAAT
>JAGODS010000238.1 GCA_017998135.1 Bacteroidales bacterium | reverse complement strand
ATACTATAATTATATATTTTAAAATTGATTGTAATAAAATTCTTTATGCTAAAGAAAATAATTCAAATCTTTTTTATGCAAATATT
This sequence comes from Bacteroidales bacterium, assembly GCA_017998135.1. Taxonomy (GTDB): domain Bacteria; phylum Bacteroidota; class Bacteroidia; order Bacteroidales; family JAGODS01; genus JAGODS01. Next base: position 4,223 of record JAGODS010000238.1, on the reverse strand, counting down.
AATATAGAATACAATCTATATAAAAACTATAATCTAAAACAAGCTGTTGAAAGTAAAAAAATACTTATTAAAGATTCAATCTACGATAAGAATAAAAAAGATATTACAGATAGTTTGTTTTTAAATACCAGCGACGAAGGGCAATATCTTATTGAAATTAAAGTGTTTGATATAAACAAACAAAGTTTATGTGAAAGCTGGCTTGATTTTAAAAGAACTGCCAATAACTCCGAATATGATTTCCTTATTTGTAATTCTGATAATACCCCTCTTTTCAGAAAATATATCACTGATAATGAAAAAATAATAATCAAAACCAACAATAAACTTAATTCTAAATTATACATAAAGCATTATCCTGATATTTTACCAATAGCTTTGCCTCCTTTTTCCGTTAATGGCGAAAAACCAATAATTGTTAAATCAGATTCATTATTTATTCTAAATCTAAAAGAAGGCTGTTCGGATTTATTATCTCTTAAAAACAAGGGAGTTTATTTTTGCCAGATAGACACTGCTAATAAATCGGGTACTACCATATTAAGATATAATAATAAATTTCCTGCAATCTCCGAAATAGAACAAATGCTTTACCCTTTACGTTATATAACTGAAAAAAATGAATACGAACAACTTTACCTTGCCAAAGACAAGAAAAAAGCTATTGATAATTTCTGGATTGAACAGGCTGGAAATAATGATAGGGCGAGAGAACTAATCAGAAAATATTACAACAGAGTTGAAGAAGCTAACAATTACTTTACAACTTTTGTTGAAGGATGGAAAAGCGACAGGGGTATTATATATATTGTTTTCGGAGCACCCAAAATTGTTTATAAATATATTAATAAAGGAACTTACTATGAACAATGGATTTATGGTACCGAAAACAGCAACATAAGAAATATTGTTTTTGATTTTTTCAAGGACGAAACCCCATTCAGCAATAATGATTACACTCTGCTTCGCTCTGAAAATTACAAAAGCACCTGGTATATGGCAGTTCAAAGCTGGAGAAGATAATTATTAATATACCAATGAGCTAATAGGCTATTAAATAAATGGGCTGATTTAAAATATTTCCAACCTCCCCTCCCCTTAAATAAAAAAAAGGAATAGGGTGAGGTTAATATACTATAAACGGTTTAAATGTTTCACAATTTACAAATGTGAAACATTTATAATCAATAGATTATGAATATATAAAATATAAATACATCAAATATCTATGTCAAAGAATAAATACATTTACGGAATAAGACCTGTTTTAGAGGCATTAATGACCGGATTAGAAATTGAAAAAATCTTTATTAAACAGGGATTTAAAGATAGCTCTTACAGGGAAATAAGAGAATTAGCCGATAAAAGAGAAATACCTATGCAGTATGTCCCTTCTGAAAAACTTAACCGGCTGACAAGCAGAAATCACCAGGGCATAGTGGCTTTCATAAGCGAAATAGAATACCAGGAAATATCTGATATTATTCCTGTTATATTTGAAAGTGGCAAAATTCCTTTATTGATAATACTTGACAGAATAACCGATGTCCGTAACTTTGGAGCAATAGTAAGAACTGCAGAGTGTTCGAGAGTTGATGCAATAATAATCCCTCAAGGCGAAAGCGCCAAAATAAATTCGGATGCTATGAAAACCTCAGCAGGTGCATTAGCTAAAATAACAATATGTAGGGTTAGCAACCTTATAAAAACAACCAAATATCTAAAAGATTGCGGAATAAAAATAGTAGCTTGCAGCGAAAGAGCCGGTAAGGTCTATTATAATGCTAATTTTAAAGACCCCTTAGCCTTTGTTTTCGGTTCTGAAGAAAAAGGTATTTCAAAAGATTTACTTTCCCTTTCAGACTTACAGGTTAAGATTGAAATGTTTGGCAGTATTGAATCATTAAATGTTTCAGTTGCTACAGGTATAATTCTTTTTGAAGCAATCAGGCAAAGAGCAGTAAACAATAAGCAATGAGCAAATTTATTATAAACTTAAACATTATTTAAGAATTTTATGGAACTAACAGGAATAGTAATAAAGTCAACCGGAAGTTGGTATATAATAAGGACTGATGACGGAGTTATTTATAATTGCAAATTAAAAGGAAAATTTAAAATAAAAGATTTAAGTTCTACTAATCCTGTGGTTGTTGGAGATAAAGTAATATTTGAACTTGTCTCAAATGATTTTACAGGATTAATATCAAAAATACTTCCCCGCACCAATTATATTATCCGTAAATCTAAAAACCTCTCCAAACTATCCCAGGTAATAGCTGCAAATGTTGACAATATGTTAATAATATGCACACTAAAACTTCCGGAGACCTCTCAGGGCTTTATAGACAGGTTATTATTTGCAGCCGAAGCTTATCATATTAAACCTACTATAGTTTTTAATAAAATAGATTTATACGAGCCTGAACTAATTGAAAAACTTGAGAGAATAAAAACAATGTACTTTAGAGCGGGCTATCCTTCTCTTTGTATATCAGCATTCAGAGGTGACAATATAGAAAACCTAAAGACATTGATGAGCGGAAAAACTAACCTTCTGACAGGACATTCCGGCGTTGGTAAATCAGCAATATTAAACACATTACAACCCGAACTTAATGTGAAAACCAACGAAATATCTGCAATGCATCTCAAAGGAAAACATACTACAACCTTCGCTGAAATGCATACTTTAGACTTCGGCGCTTACATTATTGACACCCCAGGTATTAAAGAATTTAGTCTTATTGATTTCCAGAAAGATGAAATTGCAGGTTATTTTCCCGACATCTTTCCTTACGAACAGGGCTGCAGATTTAAAAATTGCCTCCATATTAACGAGCCCGGTTGCGCTGTAAAAAAAGCCGTAGAACAAGAAAACATTCATCCTTCACGTTATAAAAGTTACCTCAGCATAATGCAAAGTGACGAAACAGATATTAAATTTGACGATTAAACAAATTAAGACATTTTTGAATTAATTATGCGAACTGTAATTCAACGAGTATCTGAAGCAAATGTAAGAATAGATGATATTATTACTGCTTCTATTAAAACAGGATTACTTATCTTTTTAGGTATTGAAGAAACAGATAATAATGAAGATATTCAATGGTTGTCTGGAAAGATAGTTAGGATTAGAATATTTAATGATAATGAAGGAGTGATGAATCTTTCTGTTAAAGAGATAGATGGCGAGATACTTGTCATCAGCCAGTTTACCTTACATTCATCCACAAGAAAAGGCAATCGTCCTTCTTATATCCGTGCAGCCAAACCTGAAATTGCAATACCTCTTTATAATATGTTCCTTAAGCAATTGGAAACAGATTTAGGTAAACCTATTAAAAGCGGCATTTTTGGAGAAGATATGAAAATCAAACTTATTAATGACGGACCTGTTACTATTATTATAGATACTAAAAATAAAGAATGAGTTGAATATTAAATTTATAAATCTTTAAATTTTACAATTATGGAAGAAACTGAAGAAATAAAAAAAGAAAATCTTACAGAAAAAGAAGAAGTTAAATGTAAATTCAAATGTTTTTGGGATTATTTAGTTCCTTTAGGTGCCTTAATGGGAATTATTTTCTTCTTCACGCCCTGGATAGGTTGTGATAATTTCAATTTATCAGGCTATGATTTAGCAAAGCATTACGATGATCAGTTTTTCAAAGGCGACCCCTCCGTTTGGTTAGTAATTACAGGCGCAGTTATACTTTTATTAACCTTTATATATAGCAAAATAAGAAGCGGAAATATTAATATTATTAAAATCATAAGCTTTATAAGTTCCTTATTTCCATTACTATTTATAATATATAAATTCAGAAAAGTACCGGGTGACGATGGAATTAAAATAAAATATGGACTTATACTAACTCTGCTCGGTTTTCTGATTTCATTAATTGGAACCTTTTTCTATAAAGACAATACAATAAAACTTTCAAAACAGATAAAAGCGTAACATACGGCATATTTATTAATTTTGCAGGCTGAACTTAATAACAAATCTCAACCTCAACCCATCACTATCTTTATCTAAAGTAAGGGGGGAAATATAAAATAAATACAAATCTCAACCTCACCCCATCCCTCTCCTTATCTAAAGAGAGGGAGAGTCTGGTTAAATTAACACAATATCAAATTAATTAACAATGGACATAAAAAGATTAAGCAAAGTCTCAAGGCTTTTACAAAAAGAACTCGGAGATATTTTC
>JAGODS010000237.1 GCA_017998135.1 Bacteroidales bacterium | reverse complement strand
TTAAAAGAGATATACAAAACTTTTAGGAATAGATAAATCTAAAGGTAAGCTGACTTTATATGCTGAAGTTTCCCGGTTTAATTCAGAAGAAGCAGATGGAAGAGGACTAACCCTGACAATCTTACCTTTAAACATACCATGAGTTTCAATTTTATATCCTTTATATTCTTTATTATGTTCAAATTCTGAGGAAGAAAAAATTATTAATTCTCCTTTATCATAAATAATTATAGGCAAATGAAGAGTAATATGATGAGAACCTATAGTAACAATATGCCAACTGTACGCATCAGTTATATGTTCAATAATCATTTTGCCTGCATTAAATTCTTCTTTATGACCTGTACTATCAATTTGTTCGGAAGAATAGGAATTTTGAGGGAATAAAAACAAAGTAAAAATAATGAATAAAATAAATAAAGGGATTAAATGATAACATAAATACCCCATTTTATTATTTAATATAAAGATATGATTTTTAATCATTTTATTAGCTGTATTTAGTTTTGCAAGATAAAAACTATGAAAAATTAATTTTAAAAAAGTGTGCAAATTTATAAATATTGAGTAATTTTGTAGAATTATTTTTTCAACTTTTCGTTAATAATTATAAATATTACAAAAATGAACAGACTAATTTCTAAAATTATATTACTTGTATTATTTACAGGTTTTTTTATTGGTTGCGAAAAAGGAGATGACAGCGGACTGTCAGAAAGCGAAGTTATAGAAGGTTTAAAAGAAGCTCTAAAAGTAGGGACTAATAACTCTGTTGTAAAGGCTAATGAAAAAAATGGATATTATGGTGATTTACGAATAAAGGTTCCTTTTCCTGAAGACGCTTTAGTTATTAAAAACACATTGGAAAATACTGTACCAGTGATAGCTGAGCCACTCATAGATACATTAATAGTAAAACTAAACCGAGCTGCTGAAAATGCTGCAATCAAAGCCAAACCAATTTTTATTGATGCTATTTTAAACATTACTTTTACTGATGCTTTAAATATCTTAAATGGTTCAGATAATGCAGCAACTATGTATTTAAAAACTAATACCTATTCCAGTTTGGGAACAGCTTTCAAACCAGACATTCAGGTATCGCTTGAAGAAGTTGGAGCTCAGCAAGCCTGGAAAGCTGTTACTAAAGTATATAATTCTATACCATTTGTAGAACCTGTTAATAATGATTTGGCACAATTTACAACAGATAAAGCATTGACAGGTTTATTTGTACTTATAGCTGATGAGGAAGCAAAAATAAGAAAAGACCCAGTAGCGAGGATTAATGATATCTTAAAGAAAGTATTCGGATATTAGATTTTTTATTTCAGGTAATTTTCTTCAAAGAATATATTGTATTTTTCAACATCCCTGTTTTTAAATAGCAATGTATAATTATTTGCAGAGATAATAAAATGTTGATAAGTAATATTCTCCATATCAGCCTTAAAATCAGGGTCTGATTTAATATGGTTAAAATATTTCATAGCCTTTTCTTTATTTTCAAAATTGCTGACAGTAATAATATGTAGGTCGCTGCCTAAAAAAGAACTATTAACATTAAATTTTTCAAGGCTGTATTGTTCTAAATTGAAATCAGAGATAGCAATTTTTACATCTTTAATATTTACACTTTTAACATCTGCAATAAGAATATAGAAATGAATAGTTTCCGGTTCAGGGCTATATTCGGGAGTTTTGGGTTTATTATCTTTTTTCTCAGTACTTATTTCTTCTTTAGGCTTAACGCCGTCAATATAGTCTAATATATTTTGAGCTTCATTCTTAGCTTGAGAATTTGGATAATTAGATATAACTTCTTTTAGAGCGGACCTGCAAGCATCTTTATCAGAACTTTTACAAACAGCAAGAGCTTTAAGGAGAGCAAACTTAGGAAATAAATCCTTGTTTTTAAAAGACATCAGAGCATTATTACTGTTTTCTATTACTTTAGAATAGGCAGCTTCTTTATAAGCTAAGTAACTTTCTTTGTATTTAAGGGCTTCGGCATTGCTTTCTTCCTTGATGCTTTGAGCATAGTTAGGGTCTTTTAAATGCTTTGCATACTCACTATCAGGAAATTTTGTAATGATAAGGTTTTTATAGTAGTCAGCTTTAGACGGATTTTTAAGGTTTTCTGAATATACTTTATATAACTGGTAATAGCTGCTCAAAAGATGTTCTGTATCAGGAAAACGTTTAATTAATTGTTCAAAGGCATCCACAGACTTATCATATTCTTTAAGAGGGTCCTGATATAAAAATCCGAGATTATACAAGGCTTCTTCAATCTTTTTATTAGAAATATTAGTTTGTTCCTTTGTTAAGGGAAGATTTTGCAGATAAGTTTTTCGGTTTCTGGGGTCGCTGCTTTGTTTTAAACTATCTAAGGCAGAGCTGTCTTTGTCAGAGGCGCCTTCTTTACTGTCGTTCATAGCCATATCCGAAACTTTTTTATCACTAAGCCTCCAGTTATCCTCTAATTGGCGCATTCCCCATATTTTAAGAAATTCGTTAATTCCGAATTTTATTGTATTAGGATTATAAAAGTACCAGAGACCCTGACCGCCCTGCTGATTGTTTTGCTGGTTATCTGTATAGTAGGCTTGATTTATTTGTTTGTTATACTCGGCTTGTTTCTTTTCTTCTTCTTTTTTAATATACTCAGCAATTATTTTGTCTATTAAAGCATTGCGGTCTTTTTCACTCATTTTGGCAACAGTCTGCACACTATCCTCAAAATGAACTATTTTTATATTAAAGACTAAGTCTGTCAGCAGTTTTTTCTTGGCTTCTATATTGGAATAATCAGGAAATTCTTTAGGCAAAACTGTCATTGTACTGTCATAATATATTTGGGAATTGATATAATCAGGGAAGGAAAAATAAATATCTGCTATTAAAAGGTAGGTAAGTGCTTTTTGTTTATTATTATTCTGGCTTTTGGCAGCAGAAAGCTTCAAATATTTTAAAGCTTCTTTAGTGTTTTTTTCTTTAAGAGCAATTTCCGCAAGTGCATAATAAATCTGGTCTAAATATTCTTTGTTTTTAATATCTTTAGTCATCTTAAGCAGGTCTTTTTTAATATTTCTGCTGTTAACATTTCCTTCATCGTAACATTTAGCCATATTCATCCTGCAATTAAAAGCCATTTCATAAGCAGGATTTAATCTGAGAGTTTTATAATAGAAATCAGTAGCTTTCTGTAAGTCCCCATTTAGCTGGTATATCTGTGCAAGTATAAAATTAAGCCTTGCTCTTGTTTTTTTTCTTTTATTTAATTCAATACCTTTACGAAGCTGTTCAACCGCAGGGGTATAATTTTCCTGTTTTATATGAAAATCGGCATATATGAGAGGTAGTTCCTTAAAAACATTGAGAGGTATTTCAGGTTCTTTAAAAGTACTTTTTATTTTTGATATTAAATTTGCAGAAGCCCCGGTTTTAACAATAGCATTTTTAACCATATCCAACTGCGACTGTGCTTTTGAAAATTTTCCCGACTGTATATAAGAACGAGCCAGCCAGAGAGCTGCATCGTATTTAGAGGGTTCTTTTTTAAATCTTGCTATAATAAATTCAAAAGTCTGTGCAGCCACAGAATAGTTTTGTTTATAGAAATTAGCTTTGCCAACTAACATATAACTATCGTCTATCCATTTACAACGCTCCTCTTTTTTTATAAACATAGAATGTCTTTTGATGACAACAGAGGCTTTGCTAATAGCTCTATCCATTTTAGAGGCAGCAGCCTGGGCGTTTTGCTCAGAACCATACCTGAATACAGGTAGCACTTTAGAATAATCATCCTGATGAGCTTTGCTTATGTCGTTTACTCCTTCTTTATAGCTTTCTTTGCCATTGAAATATGCATTGTAATGAGCTGACAGGTTATGATAAGCCCTGTTCAGAAAAGCATCCTTCTTAGTTGAACAAGCGGCAAAAAGCAATACTAAGGATATGAAAAATAATATTTTTTTTCTCGTAATTCCTGGCATTATTTATTAACTTGCAGTTTTTATTTAATGTATTATAAAACAAAAATTTTGCAAATTTATTATTTATTGGCAATATTATTATGGGGACTTCTAAAAACTAATAAAAATTTAACCTCACCCTACCATCCTAACACCCCTTCGGGGTTTGATTGTAATTATAGGGAATTTTAACCTCACCCTACCATCCTAACACCCCTTCGGGGTTTGATTGTAATTATAGGGAATTTTAACCTCACCCTACCATGCTAACACCCCTTCAGGGCATGATTGTAATTATAGGGAATTTTAACCTAACCCTAAGCCGTCGGCTAA
>JAGODS010000236.1 GCA_017998135.1 Bacteroidales bacterium | reverse complement strand
ATATTAAAAACACAAAATATAACTGCAAAGGCGTTAATTTATGTTTAATGCTTAATACTTTTATCTCTTTGAAAATGATGAGGATTAAATAAAATAAGAAGCAGTTTAAAAAATATATTTATTTTTGTGGTCTTAACTAAATCATAATTTTTATGGATACAAAAATATTGGATTTAAAACCTGAAAGAGTATGGTATTACTTTAACGAAATCGCTAAAATACCAAGACCTTCAGGTGAGGAGAAACAAATAGCCAACTGGCTTATGGATTTTGCCAGGCAGCATAAACTGGAAGCCAAAATTGACGAGGCGCTTAATGTAATTATAAGAAAAGCCCCAACTAAAGAAATGGAAAATCGAAAATCTGTATGTCTGCAAAGCCATACCGATATGGTGTGCGAATTTAATAAAGGAATCAATTACAACCCTTCAACAGACCCTATCCGACCATTTATAGACGGCGAATGGGTCAAAGCAAAAGGTACAACTCTGGGAGCTGATGACGGGATTGGTGTAGCAGCATCGCTTGCTATACTTGAGGCAGAAAACCTTGCTCACGGACCCCTTGAATGCCTTTTTACTGCCGATGAAGAAACCGGTTTAAACGGCGCTTTTTCTCTAAAATCAGATTTTATAAATAGCCGCATTCTCCTTAACTTAGACTCTGAAGACGAAGGTATTATTTTTATAGGCTGTGCCGGTGGCAGAGGCACTGAAGCTATTTTCAATTATAAAACAGAACAGGCGCCCGCCAATTCTGAATTTGTACTTATTAAAGTTGACGGGCTTAAAGGAGGTCATTCAGGCGACGATATTAACAAACGTTTAGGCAATGCCAATAAAATTCTTAACCGCCTGCTTTTAAATGCTAATAAGGAATTTAACATAAGACTGGCTGACATTAGCGGTGGCAACAAAAGAAATGCCATCCCCCGAGAAGCCGAAGCCTTGGTTGCCGTTGATAAAATATTCGCAGGTAAATTGATTGATTATATTACAAATTTCAATGATATAATCAGGTATGAATATAATGTAACAGAACCTAATCTAAAAGTTAGTTCCGGGTTAAAAAAATCTGCAAATATTCCTATTATTGATGAAGATACACAAAAAAGTTTTCTTAGTTCCGTATTTATTTGTCCTAATGGAGTTATAGCTATGTCGCAAGGTATAGACAATTTTGTTGAAACATCATCCAACCTTGCCGTAATTACTAATATTAAAGAAAAAAATAAGATTGAAATAGTTACCAGCCAGCGCAGCTCTATTGAGTCTGCTAAAGATTATGTTGTTAATATGGTAGGTGAATGTTTCAGAATTGCAGGTGCAGAAATTGCTCATAATGCAGATTATCCTGGTTGGAATCCTAATCCAAACTCTGCTGTTTTGAAAACTTCTGTCAAAGTTTATAAAGATCTATTTATTAAAGAGCCTGAGGTGAAAGCAATCCACGCTGGTCTTGAATGCGGTCTGATAGGTGCCAAATATGCCGGTATGGATATGATTTCTTTTGGTCCTACCTTGAGAGATGTACATTCGCCTGACGAAAGACTTCACATTGAAAGCGTTAATAGATTCTGGATATTCTTAACAAATTTATTGAAAAATATATAAAATTTGAGACTTCTCTAAAACCTAACAGGTTTATAAAACCTGTTAGGTTTAAAATCAACAATTTACAAAAATATAAATTTTAAAGATTCTAATTAAAATTATTCAGCAAGATTTGGAATAGTTTTTGTTATTAAACCTTATACTTATATTATATTTGCTTAAAATTTAAAATTCAGAGCTACAGGAATTATGCGATATCATCAAAATCATTTTAAACTTTTACTTTTATTATACTTTCTCCTGATAAATCAAACCTATTCACAAATAGCCGAATGGAACATATTTAATAAAAGTAATTCTTTATTGCCTGGAAACAATATCTATGGCATAACCTCCGACAATTTCAGCAATTACTGGATAGGCACGGATAAAGGTGGCGTAGCGAAATTTGACGGAGCCACCTGGACTGTTTATAATACTGAAGATGCTGATTTACCTGACGCTCTAATAAGCGATATAATCATTGATTATATGGGTAATAAATGGATTAGTACTTATGGAGGGGGACTATTACGTTTTGACAATAGCCGTTTTATCGTTTATGATGTTACCAATTCCAAACTACCATCAAATTTTATAAATAGTCTTTATTACGAACATCCTGTTTCTATCTGGGTCGGTACTTATAAAGGCGGTCTTGCCAAATTTGACGGTTATAAATGGACTGTTTATAACTCTCTTAACAGTCCTTTACCTGATAATAATATAACTACATTATGCGGTCAAGATAACTCTTTAATATGGATTGGAACAGAAAAAAGAGGTATTTCTAAATTTGATGGTAAAAAATGGATTAATTATAATACCAAAAATTCAGCTCTGCCTTCTGATATTATAAACAGCATTGCAATTGAAACAGGCAATATAATATGGATAGGCACTTATGCAGGGCTGGTTAGCTTTGATGGTAAGAAATGGACTGTTTACAACACTAAAAATTCAGAACTCAAATCAGATATAATCACCTGTATATTTATTGACAGGAAAGGAAAAAAATGGATTGGAACAATGGGCGGTGGTTTAGCTGCCTTTGATGGTAAAAACTGGCAGATTTATAATACTAATAACTCCCCTATTCCTAACAATTTTATTAAAAAATTATTTATTGACAATTCAGGCAATGTACTTGTCGGCACTACGGGAGGTGGACTTGCTATACTATACTTTAAAAATATTATTAATGAGGTTATTAAGAAATTTTAATCTTTTAATTTTATATTTTAACCGTACTATATAAACCTGTGAAGTAAAAAAAGCAGTAGGTTTTTATTTGTAATTACTCAGCAGGTTGTTGCCTTATTAATAATATTTTAAAAGAAACATTTTTAACACAAGGTTCACAAAGAAATTGTCACAAAGAACACAATGTATTGTTTTCAAAACTGTGTTATTTTGTGTCCTTAGTGTGTTCTTTGTGTTCTTAGTGTTTAAATATTTAAAAGTCTGTTATTTTAAATTTATACAGAATAATACAGAACGAAGCGTGGACGCTTCGCCTAACAGAAATATCACTATTAAAGATGGTCCCCTAATTAGTTTTAAAATTATTTGTTCCTTTGGCAGTTATTTTGCCTGATTTATCTTTATAAATAAAATAAGCAGCAATAGTTTTGTCCTTTTCAGCAAATTTTAAAGCAGAATCAAGCCCCATTACCATAAAAGCAGTTGCATAGCCATCAGCAACAGCACAGGATTCTGCCTTAACCGATACACTCAATAAATTATTAGAAACAGGTTGCTTTGTATGTGGATTGATTGTATGACTATAACGGCTGCCATTCCTGTCAATATAATTTCTGTATGTACCTGAAGTTGAAAGTGCCGCATTATCAAGAAATACAGTAGTCCATATTTCCCTTGAAGCAGACTTATCAGGTGCAGGCTTTTCTATACCCACCTTCCATTGTTTATTATTAGTTTTTCTACCTTTGGCAAGCACCTCGCCACCAACATCTATAATATAATTTTTAATTCCTTTATGTTCAAAAAATTCACCTAACAGGTCGGCAGTGTAACCTTGAGCTATTGCATTAAAATTTAGCCTGATTGCTGAATCATTTTTTATAAGTTTGTTTTGTTCAATTCTTACTGATTTATAATTATATAAATTTTTGCTTTTCAAAGACAGGCTATCAATTTTATTCTTTAAAGAAGCACCAAACCCATAAGCATTGACCAAAGCGCCTATTGTTATGTCAAAAGCCCCGCCTGTTTTATCGGATATTTGATAAGACATATTATAAAGCTTAATAAAATGCTCATTTAATAATATGCTTGTATCATTTTTATTTATACGCACCAATAAAGAATTAGGATTGTAAAGGGAAAAATTATAATCAATCAATGCAAAGACCGAATCAATCTGTTTCTGAAAACTGCGAGGCTGAAAATCATAATACATAATTGAATAATAGGTACCCTGTACCTGCCCTGCTAATTTTATTTCTTTCAATTGCTGCCTGATACAACCTGAAAACATAATTATAATCAGTAAAATACAACTTATCTTCTTCATTAATTTAATAAATAAAAAATTTTCCAAAATTAGTATTATTTTTGCTGTTTGATATATTTTTTAAGACTCTCCTCTCCTTTCCTTATATAAATAAGGCTTTGTGAGTGGCAAAATTTCTCTAATAAATGAACAAAATTATAATATCAGCTACTTCATACCTTAATACAGTTCCCTTTGTTTATGGAAT
>JAGODS010000012.1 GCA_017998135.1 Bacteroidales bacterium | reverse complement strand
TATTTTCACCTGTAATTTTTTCTATTGATCCTGATTTTTCTGAATATAATGAATATGGTACAGAAAGTAATTGTGAAATACCCATTAGACTAAAGTTATTTCCAAGACCTGTTTCATCTATTTCTATTTTTAAAAAATGAATTGACTCTCCCCATAAAATTTCTGAAAAGGGTCCACTACCTAAAACTGGGATACCATTTCCGATATCTAAATTAAATAACCCTAATTTGTTTGTTGTTACTTTCCAGGTTTCCTGATATACAGATTGACCATTTGAATTATCTTTTAAAATAGTAATTCTTAAAGCTATTGGTTTTTCAACTAATACCTGAGCCGAATTATTTCTTGCTATTGCTTGATATTTAAAAGCTTGAGGTGCTTGTGCATTAAGCGATACTGCTAAAATTAAATTTATAAAGAGTAAACAAAGTTTATTCATATAATATAATATTAAGATAAAGATATTGAATTTATTTTAAAAACAAAAATAATACTATCTCAATAATTTATATTAAAAAAAGGATAGACAAAAGGCAGACAAAAAACAAAATAAATTTTAAATATTTATTTTACAAACTTTTAAGATAATTACTTATATCATCTTCGGAGTTAAGATTTAATTTTTTTCTTAGTCTAAATCTGGCTTTTTTTACACCAAAAATTGTAATATTTAATAATGATGCTATCTCTTTTGTTTCAAGATTTAAAACCATTAGGGAACAAAATCTTTTATCAGTTTTTGATAAATTTGGATGTTTTAATGCTAATTTTTGAAAAAAACCCTCATAAGCCTCATTTATTTTATTTTGAACCTCGTACATTTCTTTTTCTATTGCTATATTATTACGGATAGAATTTGTTATTTTTAAAAGTTTTTGCTTATCTTTTTCGGTTCCTTCCAATGCATCTATTTGTTTTTCAATTTCTGCAATAAACTCATTTTTTTCTACAATTCTTAAAGCGATGAATTCTATATCTTTGTTTTTTATTTCAATATCTTTTTTTCTAATTTCCAATTCTGCATTTTTTATATTCAATTCAGTTTCAAACTGTAATTTTTCCTGATGTAATAACTTTTCTTTAAGTACTTTATTTTTAATAACCCCCTTTAAATTTCTAAATATTAAGAAACTTACTAAAAATAAAATAAATAATCCTGAAAATAATATATATTGCCAGATTGTCTTTATCTTACTTTTTTTCAAAATTAATTCTTTTTCTTTTTCCATTAATGAAATTTTATTTTCTCTATTTCTAATATCGAATGATTTTTCAATTTCAGTAAATTTATTAAGTTGATCAAAAGAAGCACAACTATCTTTTAGTTTTCTGTATTTTTCCGAATATTCTATAGCAGATTTATAATTATTTTGTGTTTTATAAAACTCAATAAGATCAAGATAAACATTTAAAAGGTATTCGCTTGCTTTTTCTTTTGTTAAAAGATTCATTGCTTTTTCATAATATTTTAATGCTTCATCGTATTTCTTTTCTTTTACTTTAACCTGACCGATATTTTCAAGAATTACACCCAAGTAAACAACATTATTTTCATTTTTAATAATATTATAGGTTTCTGTATAATAATATAAAGCAGAATCAAGTATGTTTTTATCATAATATATATTACCGAGATTATTATAAATAACTGCTACTTCCATCGCATTGGTAGTATTATCAATATGGGAATAAGCCATTTTAAACCAAATAAAAGAACTATCTTTTTTATTAAGTTTGTAATAAACAGTCCCCAAATTATTAGAATTTGCCAAAAGAGCAGATTTATATTTTTTCGGATTTGTTAAATAAAATTCTCTTGCACTTTGGATATATTTCAAACCTGTTTTAATCATTCCTTTATTTATATAGATACTGGCGATATTTTCAGTAACTTTAGATTCCTTATAAAAATCCTTGATTTCATTAAGAAGTTGTTTTGCTTTAAAGTAATTTTCAAGTGCATTTTCAAAATCATATTGTGTTTTAAATATGACAGAAATTCTGATATATATATTTGCAAGTTCTTTTTTATTATCATTAATATCATAAAAATCAGTAGCTTTCTTAAAATAATATAAAGCCTCAGATAACCTGTTATTTTTTTCCTCTTTTTCTGCTAAATCATAAAACGCTTTTGCTTTTGATTGTTGGGAAAAATTATTTTTTGAGAAAACACTTTCAAGACTATCTAATTGATTATTAATCCTTTTCATATCCTGGGCTGTAGAATTATTATATAGAAGAAAAAAATATAGAATAAATAATAAATTTAATTCTAATTTATATGAATAAGACAATAATAAGTTGATTTTTTTTAACAAAAAAAATATTCTATATTTATTCATAAGTTGTATGAAATTCAATATTTTAATAACAAAAAAGATTTAAATAAAAATATAAATGTTCATCTGTAATATTTTACAAAAATAATAATTTTTTATTTATTAATCTGAACAATTCTAAAAGTTATAAGAGGTTACAAACAAAAGAGTATAAATTTTCAAAGCGTCTAATACATAGTAGGTAGTATCTAAAAATGCAAGCAAAAAATCTTATCTCTTTATATGTTATACTATATATTACTATTTTATGGAGAAGAAACCAATAACAATCTTATTAGATGATTAAAATAAAGTAATGAAGTTGATGGTGATACTCATACTCATACTCATACTTATACATATTGTACTTATATTAATAAGTTTTTTCAAACAAAATAATAAAACTTTATATTATTAGTCTTGAAATTTTTTTGCAAAGTTTTATTCAAGAATTTATTATGTATTCTAAAATGAAATTGATTATATCACCATATATAATTATTTAAAAGTGCTTATAATCTCAATTCATTTGATTGACAGAACGGGCTAAGCGACAATTTTTTTGTTTGTAGTTATACTAAATTATGGATTAATCAGGTTAAAAAACCCCAGAATATTTTTCTGGGGTTAAAGACAAATCTTGACTAACTGATTTTAGTCTTAGTTTTATTAATATTACAGTTTAATTTATTAAATTTAAACTATTTATAATTTAAGAGGTTTGGTACAAAAGAACCAATCGTAGCATTTAATATCTTTATCTTCCATCCGGTCTTTGGCAACGCCACAGGAACCTGCAGTAGGGACTATAACATCATCTCCAGGCTGCCAGTCGGCAGGTGTAGCTATTTGATATTTATCAGCAGTTTGCATAGCTTTTAAAGCGCGTAAAAGTTCCTGGAAGTTTCTGCCCAAAGAAAGCGGATAATAAATGATTGCTCGGATAATACCTTTGGGGTCAATAAAGAAAACAGCTCTAACAGCTTTGGTATTACTTTCACCGGGCTGAATCATTCCGTATTTTTTAGCGACTTCCATTGAGATGTCTTCAATAAGCGGGAATTTAACTTCAACGTTTTTCATCCCTTTATATTCAATTTTTTCTTTGATAGTTCTCAGCCAGGCTATATGACTGTATAATCCATCCACCGAAAGACCGACTAACTTGCAATTTAAGGCTTCGAACTCTTTTTCAAGAGTAGCGAAAGTCATAAATTCGGAAGTACAAACGGGAGTAAAATCAGCAGGATGGCTGAATAGTATAACCCATTTACCATTGTAGTCATCAGGAAAATTTATATCGCCCTGGGTAGTAACAGCCTTAAATGAAGGCGCTTTTTCGCCGATACGCGGCATTGAATAATTGATTTGTTCCATAAAATTTAATGAATTAGATTTATAAATAGTTGATTTTATTAGTTATAATAACGCCCGCCTGTTTAAAGAGTACACCAACCGGGCAGGTATCAACGGTTAGTTGTAAACATTTTTCAATTTTTTCAATTTGTTCGGAAGTTTTAATAGACAGAACAAAAGTTATATGAGTAACTGTCGGGGCATTTCCTTCCTGTTCAGCATTTGTTTCAATTTCAAGCTTTTCAAAACTAATACGCATTTTTTTTGCTACCATTGCAAATATAGTCCCAACGCAACCGCTGAAACTCATTACGCATAGCTCTAAAGCTGTTGGTCCGCTGTTTACACCCCCTTTAGCTTCAGGCAAGTCGATTACAATACTATGATTTCTGCCGTTATCTACAACGGATTGAAAATTCTGTGTCCAAAGTGATTTTGATTTCATAAGTAAAAATATATAATTAATTAATAATAGTTTTTTTTTAACGTTATTTAAAATATTTTATTTTCCTGTCTTTTTCTTTACCCCGCCAGTGTTAGAATGCATAATGATAATTAAACATATTTATTAAAAGTTAAGACGGCCCGGCTTTTTTGTTATTTGCATATAATAACTCGTTACTTGTTATCGCATCCTTCGTGGTTGTGGCAGGAACTGCCTGAGTCGTTAAGTTTATCGTTTAACCAGTTTGTAAGCACGTCAATAGGATTGCCACTGCAACCTCTGACTACATTTATACCGTAATACCGGAGAGTATTAAAAGCTCCTTCGCCCATATTTCCGGCTAACATATTGTTAACACCTTTGTTAGCCAGTATTCCGGCGACTCCTGACCGGCACCCGCATCCTGCAGGCGCAGCGAAATGTTCAGTTCCTGTAATTTGTTTGTTCTCACCAATCGTATAGATGGTGTAAGATTCGCAATGACCGAAATGGTCATCAATTTTTCCGTTTCTTGTTGGAATTGCTACTTTCATAAAAGAATTAATTATTTGTTGGTTAATATTTATTTAAAAACTATATCGGTAGTCATATTTACAAGAATAGAAAACTTATTTGCAAGTTGAACATCATTGTAATACTGATATAATGGAATATCAGTCAGAACCGATATATTATATTTTACTTTAAAGCTGTAATTAAGTTGAGGACTCAGGTAAAACAAAATACTGCCTGAACCTTTAATTTTATTGTTGTTATAAAGGTTTCTGTCTCTGTATTCATTTCTTAATTGCAGGATTGCAGTCCAGTTTTCAGAAATCCACTGTTGTCTGAAATGAAGATGTTTTGAAATAAAAAGAGAATAATAAAAAACATTTCCATACTTGTAATTCTCATTATTCTCAAAATTTATTTCATACCTGTTTATCATAAAAAAACGAAGAGCTTTCAGCGAATTCTCTTTAAGCAGAAAAGACTGTGCAACGATGCCGAAAGAGCCTGTAGAGGGTTGAACGTCAACCGGCAAAATAACATTATTTTTACTAAGCATTTTAGTGTTAAATGGAGCTTTCACTCCGATGCTTGCCGAATATTTAATTCTTTTTTCATTATTATTATAAATACCGTATTTTATGTTTAAAAGAGCGCTGGATAAACCATTAGCTTTTTTTGAATATTCAGGTAAATTATATGGAAGTTTCTTGTCGTAATATACTGTTTTATTGATAAAATAACCGCATTCGCTTTCTATAGTAAGCTTATTTGTTAATCCATAGGCGATAATATTACCTATATAATTGTAATTTGCCTTATCATAATAAATAAAATCTGTATTTTTATCACCATCAAGATATTTGTCTGTTAAGGCATACTTATAAAATATACCAAATCTTAATAGCTTAAGTTCCACATTACCTAAGTTAGCATTACCGCCTATCGGATTGCCAGGCGAAGAAAAGCATTGTGAGTATAGCTCTGCACCTATAATGATTAAAAAAAATAATATGCTTATATTTTTTTTCATTATTTGACCGATATAGTTATGGTTTTGCTTTGAGTGTTTTTAGCTTTGTCTGTTACTTTGCAGGTTATATTGTAATCTCCCAATGTGCAGGGTGGGGCAATGTAAGTTATCTCCTGTCCGCTGCCTAAAATGTCGCCCAACTGAACAGACCATTGATAAGTAATGCCTTCTCCTTTAGCAAAAGCTTTTATTTTAGTAGCTCCGCCTGGCGAAATTACAGTGTTTTCTGCTACCAGACTATCAAGTTTTAATTGTATGTTAACTGTGTTATCGCTACTATTTTTATCTTTCTTACAGGAGAAAGAAAAAGCAGAAATAATTAAAATAATGCTAAAAAATATAATTAAGTTTTTTAATAATTTCATAATTGTTAGTTTTTAAGACATCTAACCGAAAAAGAATAATTTATTGGAAAGGTATTCCATCTGCCGACAGTGGAGTCGCCAGCTCTTAAACATCTTCTCCACGCATAGTAGCTGCCATATTGAGTTGAAGTCCATAAATATTCGTATTGTTGGAATGCTAAGAAACTACCGCTGTTTGACCTGCCGCCTGAAAGTAGCGCATTAAAGCCTGAACTGCCGCCATTAAGCATTTTGGTTCCCTGGTCAGTTCCCCGCCAGTTGTTTTCTATATCTGCCATTTCTTTTGTCATTCCTAAGTAGATTTCCAGAGTTTTGTATTCATTATCAGATGGTATATGCCACCCTGTAGGACAAATACCCTGTGTTAGCTCATTGGTTGAATAATTCATTATTTCGCCCCATTCATATAATCCACCGTAAATATTGCAATTTGTTGAGTCATTATTAGCGCAATATTTTTCTATTATTTGATTATCTGATTGAAATTGATTGGAGTCCAAAATCAAACCTATATTAATATTTTCAGCCATCCAGCATTGGTCGCCGATTTTAACAGTTTTATATTCTTTATTATCTCTGTTGTCTATTAAAATATTACTGCATATAAAGGATTTTACTATAACTAAAACGCTGTCTGAATATTCAGGAAAGCAAGCGCCTTCGGTAATCATCGCCCTGTAATAAGAGTTTTCTGATGCAGTAAATTTATATGTGTTAAAAAATGCATCGGCAATATTATTCCATTGTAAACCGTCTGAAGAAATTTGCCATTGTATTGTGCCTCTATAGTCTGATGTACTTAAAAAAACACTATCTCCTTTATTAACATTTATTTGTCCTTTAACTGTTATAATTAAGAAAAATGGATACAGTATAAATAGCAGGATATATTTTTGCATAGTATTACAATTTTTTTATTTGATAAATAATTTTGTTGTTGTATTAATGCTGTTGCTATGTAGTCTTATTAAATATAATCCGCAGGTTAAACCTGGTATATTAAAAAAAACTTCATTATTTTTAGTATTATCTATTTTTTCACTGTAAATTAATTTGCCGGTAAGATTGTAAAAACTGACAGTAAATGGACTATTAAGGTTATTTTTAAATATTAGGTTAAGATTCCCATTATTATATTCCTTTATGACAAATAGATTATTTTTTAATGATGTTACATCATCTAAACCTGTATGAATTGTAACTTCAACATTGATAGTATCTGATGAGGAGCAGTTTTTTTTATCATAAACAGTTACAATAAATTTTGTGCTTTTTTGTGGAGAGGCAATCGGGTTAGGTATGTTTGAGTTATTTAATACATTTGAAGGCTCCCATTGATATGAATAATCGGGTGTTCCGCCTGTTGCAGTTGAAATTCCCCCTATCTGAACGTTTTCTCCAATATTAATAATTTTATCAGGACCAGCATCTGCTTTTAGTTCTATAGGCTGTTTTATAGATAATTTATAATAATGTTGGGCTGATAAATGAAATGAAATTATGCAAGCTATAAAAAAGAATAATGTTTTTTTATAATTATACCTGTATATTGGTTTAAATATTTTATTGTTTTTCGATTTTATTTTATTTTTCATTTTTATAATAATTTTTAAAAATCTATTTTTCAGCAGTCATAAGGAAAACAGGATAGGTATTTTCAATGCCTTGCTCCGATTTTCGTTTGATTTCATAGCAGGTTTCAACATCTATGTTTTTATATCCTGCAATTTCAAGTTTGTTTTGTAAATCAATTCTTGAAAAACCTTTATGTCCTGCAAAATTTTCACCATGAAAATTGCCATCTTCTTCATCTAAATCTGCAATACATAAATAGGAATTTTCTTTTTGCATATTGTAAAATTTAGATAAGACATTATCAACATCTTCAATATGATGTAAAGCCAGCACTGTATATATTAAATCATATTTATTATTAATTAAAGATTCTTCTAAAAGGTCGGTTTTAATAACTTCCATATTTTGGATGTTGTAGTCTTTTATCTTTTTATTAAGTACATTTAACATACCTTCAGAGTTATCAGCTAAAGTAATTGATTTAATAAAAGGAATTAAATTGAAACTTATCAAACCTGTCCCGCAACCAAATTCTATAGCTTCCATTTCTATATTAAGTGGAATCTTTGCGATTATCCTTTCGGAGATACGTTTTGAACGTTTTATAAACATCGGGTTGCTATCCCAGGTTAAAGCTTTTAAATCAAATTCATTCATAAATTCTCTGTTTCTTGGTATAGATGTAAATTAGTTTTTAACCTGCGAGCTTTCTAAAAGTTCGCAGGTTTTTATTAATTAGTGTCCATCCATAAAGTCGGTTTTGAATTTTCTTTGCGTTTCTTTGCGATTGACTTTGAGGGCTTTGCGGTAAATGTTTTTTATTTTTTTTAGTTTATGGATGCACACTAATTAGCATATTAATCAAATTTGTTTTAATTTGTTGCTCTCAATCATAAGTTCGGTAATTTTTTCAAAATTGTTAATAACAGTTGTATTATCCTGTGCAAAAACAGTTTTGCCCTGTTCTGCTGCTTCGCCTACTTCCATTATCAATGGTATCTGACCAAGTAGCAGGGTATCAAATTCGGCAGCCAGCCTGTGTCCGCCTCCTTTGCCAAACAGGTAATAATATTCTTCAGGATGTTTGGCAGGACTAAACCACGACATATTTTCTATAACTCCAATTATAGGAATATTAAGGTCTTTATTATTAAACATAGCTGCCGCTTTGCGTGCATCGTTAAGAGCTATTTCCTGAGGAGTAGTAACTATTATAGCGCCGCTTAGATTAAGTTTCTGCATACTGGTTAATTGTATATCGCCGGTTCCTGGAGGAAAATCTATTATCATATAATCTAAATCGCCCCATTCGGTGTTTTCTATCAATTGTATAATTGCATTGGAAGCCATAGGCCCGCGCCAGATAAGCGATTGCTTTTTGTCTATAAAAAAGCCTATAGACATAATTTTAACTCCATATTTAATAATAGGAAACATAATTTCTTTGTCGCCTATAGTTGTTGATTCAGGCTGTTGCTCTGAAATACCAAACATTGCAGGTATGGAGGGACCATAAATATCTGCATCAACTAAAGCGGTTTTGAACCCTTTTTTTGATAAAGATACAGCAATATTTGATGCTACGGTTGATTTGCCAACACCTCCTTTACCGGAGGCAACCACGATAATGTTCTTAACATTATCCAATTTAATTTTCTCAAATAGTTTATTCATTTTGTAATTTATTTGTTAATACTTGGTTGAATATTTATAATTTTTATTATTTGATTGGTATATTTTGGTCTTTTTTTATTGTTTAATTTCAAATAAATTATAGTTATGATCGGAAATAAAGTAGCTTACTTTATTATTGTTTTGTAAAGTAAATAAGGAAAATCCGTTAATCGTAGCGCTTTTAGCAATATTTTCAGCTTGATTCGACCGGATACATATATGTGAAAATGAAAACGATTGAGGCATAGGATGTATAAATAATTCAAATTCTATTGAATCATATTTTACAATTACAACCTCAACCTCCTTTTTTAAATTAAAAATATTAAAAGCTATTTCGGGCTGAAGCGTAAATGTATGAAGTTTCGTCCCTCCTAAAATATCGATATAAAAAGGTTCAATATCTGTTTCAACAACATTAATTCCTATATGTTTTATTAAACTATTCATTTTAAAATTAGATTCTCTTTCTTGCCATTATTCCATTATTAAAATAGTGTTTAATTTCTTTCATTTCAGTAACTAAATTAGCTATTTCAAGCATTGTTGGCGGTGCATATCTCCCTGTCATTATTATTTCCATCTGTTTCGGTTTTTGATCTATTATTTTTTTTAAATCTGCTAAATTAATCAATTTATAATAAAGAGCTATAAATATTTCATCCATAATAACCAAATCATATTGGTTATTTAATACTGTTTCAGCGACTTCTTTCAGACCTTTTTCTGCAGCATTTATATCATTTTCGGAAGGCTCTTTTTCGATAAAACAACCCAAACCGTATTGTTTTATATTGATTTCAGGAAAACGTTTCAGGGCTTCCAATTCGGAATACGGTTGCCCTTTGACAAATTGGGCGAAAAACACCTTTTTACCCGCGCCAACTGCGCGTATTGCCTGTCCTAAAGCTGCTGTAGTTTTCCCTTTGCCATTCCCTGTGTATATTTGTATATAGCCTTGCATATATTATTAATTAATTAATAATTTTATTGTATATACAATGAATTATCCCGCTTAAAGCTGCTTCGGGCGCCCATTCTATTATGCTTTTACCTGCTACCATCGCTTCCACCATTTTAATATCATAAGGCAAACGCCCAATTACTTGTATTTTTTCTTCATTGCACCGGTTGCCGATACGTTCGGTTATATCGGGGTTTATATCAAATTTATTGATGATTACAAATGATTGAATATTGAATTTTTTAGTTAATTCTATCGCCCTTTGCATATCGTTCAACCCGGAAATGCTTGGTTCGGTAACGATAATAACTTTATCAACGCCTGAAATAGTCGAAATTACGGGGCAGCCTATTCCCGGGGGGCCATCTATAATAATGTTTGTTATATCATTTTCTTGTGCTGTCTTTTTTATTTTGTCGCGCACCAGGTTAACTAATTTTCCTGAATTTTCTTCTCCCGGTGCCAGCCTGCCATAAACCATTTTACCATAGCGGAATGAGCCGCTATATAACCTGCTATTGTCATTTTGAACCATAGTGATAGCCCCGGCCGGACATACTGTCTTACATAAAGAACAACCATCGCACGAAAATTCAGAAATGATTATTTTCCCGTTTTCCCGGAAAATAGCATCAAAGCGGCAGTAGTCAATGCAAAGCCCGCAACTGCTGCATAAATTATAATTTATTAATGCTTTATCGGCCCCGGTAAAAACTTCCTCCATTTCTTTATCAGGGTTAAAAAGCAAATATAAATTTGCAGCATCAACATCGCAGTCGGCAAGGGCTACTTTTCCCGCTAATGTTGCAAAAGCTGCACTGATAGATGATTTTCCAGTACCTCCTTTCCCGCTAATTATTGCTATTTCCATATTGTTTTTTTATTTTCATTATTAAACCGTAAATTTGCTGTTCAAAGAACACATTATCTTCCGTATATATTTTTCCGGCAGAGTAAGCTTTTGCTATCTCTTTTTTAAATGGTATTTCAAGTAAAAGCGGTATATTTTCTTTTTCAAGATATAAGTAAACATCATCGTTACCTAAGCCGCTCCTGTTAATAATAACGCCTAATGGCTTATTTAAGGTTTTAAGAGTTTCTACGCTTTGCCTTAAATCGCTTAGTCCGAATGGAGTAGGCTCGGTTACTAAAATCACATAATCGGCTGTGGCTACAGTTTGTATGAAGGGGCATGACGTCCCGGGGGGCGAATCTAAAATAAATATTTCATTATCAGAGTGCGCTTGTTTTAATGCAGCTTTAATTATCGGAACAGGGGACATTACACCTATGTTCATCCGTGATTCAATCAAAGAAGGTTCTCCATTTAATGAAAAAACTGCAACCTGCCCCACTGAAAATGGTTTTTCGGTAACAGCTTCAAAATCACATGCAACACTGCACGCCCCGCAGCTATGACAAAGCTCTTCTATTACTTTTATAATTTTGGCAGTTTTAAGAAAAAATATTGCATTATATTGGCAGTGATAATGGCACTTCCCGCAATATGTGCATTTCTTTGAATTAATGACCGGTACATACTGGCTAACATTGATAGTTTTTAAGAGACTGGCATTGAAAAATGCTATAGCATTAGGCGCTTCGGCATCACAGTCCACAAGCGTTGTCTTATGTTTTCTTTTCTTTAAAACATTAAAAATGTTAGTTGATACAAAGGTTTTTCCTGTGCCGCCCTTGCCGCTTGCTATTGCTATCTTCATTCGCTAATTATACTTTATTCTTATTTCTTCGTTTTCAAGAGTTGGTTTAATGAAATTTTTCATATCCCCGCTATTCCAGGTACTGAGTTTTTGATGTGCCAGGTAATATTTTTGAGGTATAGGGTGTGTGCCAATTACAACCTTAAGACCAAAATTTTCAATGATAAACTTTTTAAAATATTTTATCCTGGGACAGGGTGGGTAGCCAACGATTAAACCTGTAGCGAAGTGTATAACGGATACGCCATTTTTAATCATTTCAACAGGAGCATACTCGATATTACCTCCCGGGCAGCCGCCACAGGAAGTATAAGCTGCTATTTCTATATCCATATTTTTGTAAATAGAGAAGGCGCCTTCCCTGTTTTTCACAGCCCTGAAGCATTTGCCCCCGGCGCAATCCCTGTACCTGTCGCAAATTATTATCCCTATTTTAATTATATCTTTTTTCATTATTTTATTTTTAAAATTAAATATATGATAAGAATACCTGAAAATATTAGGAATATTTGCAATAAAGAATCTTTTATTGAAGTTTTCCTGTGCATTTCAGGAATTAAATCGGCTAAAGCGATATAAATAAAACTTGCTGCTGAAAAAGCCAATACGTATGGTATTAAGACGCTTATCGTTTCAAGCGTATAATAAGCTATAATACCAGATATTATCGCTGTACTTCCCGATAGCATATTATAAAACAATGCTTTTTTCCTGTTAAGTCCGCCACGGATTAATATGCCAAAATCACCCAGCTCCTGGGGTATTTCGTGTAATATCACAGAAATTGTGGCAAAGATTCCTAATTCGCCGGAAGTTAAAAATGATGCTGCAATAACAATGCCATCCATTGCATTATGAAAGGCATCCCCAATTAATATTATAGGTACCGCTGTCCTTATATGTCTCTCACATTCTTTATTATGGCAGCTTCGCCATAGTATTACCTTTTCCATAATAAAAAAAAACATTATACCGCCTGTTATATAATAGAATACTATTGTATTGTCAGTTATTGATATTATTTTGGGTATCATCCCGAGAAATGCAGCGCCAAGCAATGTGCCGCCTGCAAGATACATCAGCCAGGTGGAGAATTTTTCAAGTTTATCATTTTTTAGCAATAACATCAGGCCCGCAAGGGATACACTGCCTATACTGCCTAAAAATAATGCTATTATTAAAATTATTATATCCATCAGTTTTGAGGTTGGTTATATACGATAAAACTATCCTTTTCTGCTTGTACAAGTTCAGCTATTAAATCGCATTTTGCCATAAAAAGAAAAAAGATACGGGGGTCTTTTTCTGAAAATAGCCCTTCAAAATTGCCTTGTCCTTTTGATATTATTAAATCCGCCTTATTGTAGAATTTTGTAAAGAGCTTTCCCGATTTTTTCAATACGGTTGACGGGGCATCATAAGCATTGGAAATAACTTTAGCTACAGTATTCATATTAACCTCTTTTGCATCTTCTATTGTTATATCATTGATAATAGGTCCGCCTTTAACAACATAAATCACATTCCTGTGGTCGATTGTTTCAATAAAAAGCTTATCGAAGACTATTTCGCCTGCATTGTCTCCCAAATATAAAACCGTTTTAGCTTTTTTGATTTTTTCTTTTAATTCAGATGAATAATCGATAGTGAAATTAGTCTGAAAAACACGGTCGATAGTTGAATCTAAATCAAATTTATCCAGGGCGCCATAGTCAATGATATTTGCAGCGACAGCCAAGCGTAAAGCCGTATCAAACGGGTCTTTTGACTTCAATACTTTGGGTTTCCATATTTTATATAAGTCAAGAGCTATTTTATTACTTAGTTTCTTTTCCTTATAGTAAGGATCTTTAATATTAATACAGTCTCTGAATTTTCTATGTAAATCCCTTTGTATTTTCGGGCTTGATTTTGTTGAAACATTTTTCATAACCTCATCAAAATATTTCATAAAATTTTCAGACTGGCTTTCAGTCAATGGAAACCTGGCGGTTAGTTTGGAGTAATTTCTTTTAAAGCAATCTATGCAACGGTAATCTATAGACATTATCAGTGGTCGCAATAATTAGAGCCAGCTTCTAAATTATTATTTATAAGGTCCTCGGCTAAAGCTTTGGGTGTTTTTATTTTTGCGCCTGCAAAAACATTGATTTCATTCTGGTTAAAGAGGCTGATAGCTTTTTGTCCGATTCCGCCCGCTATTACATCTGTTACTCCCTGCTGCGATAACCAGGCGGGTAATACTCCAGGTTCGTGCGGTGGAGGCGTTATTAATTCTTCTTTAATAATTTGAGAATTGTTAATCGTAAAGATGACAAAATTAGGACAATGCCCGAAATGAGGGCATAGTTCCCCGTTTTCTACAGGAATTGCGATAGTTTTATTCATTTTTTTATAATTTAGTGATTTGATTTATATTTAATTAATGATTTTTATTTTTTTATTAAAAGGATAATGCAGCGAGGCATTTATTAATAACATTTTAAATAAAAACCTGCGAGATTTCAAAAAACCTCGCAGGTTACGTACGATTAAACGCCGCCTCTGAAACGTGCGCCAAAGCCCATACCGCGCCCTCTGAAGCCTCTTCCTCTTCCAAAGCCCATACCTCTGCCGTATCCCATACCTTTACCCTGGAAAAAATCAGGTTGAGTTTCGTTGATATAGGGTGCATTATCTTCATTAGGGCGTAAATTCGCTCCGTAATTGGTGCAACGACCCATACGACGACCTGTCATCGGACCTTGTCCTGAAGGTCCTGTTTGGTTTAAACCTGGCATAATACCTCCTTTCTTCTTATTATTATTAAGTTGTTTTTAATCCGCTTTGTATGCGTTTTCCTTTGCCTTCGCCTCCTCCAGCTTTACGGCGTTTTCCTCGCCCTTTGCCTAAGGACTTTATAGTTTCTTCTTTTGTCTTTTTTTTGCAGACGCCTAAGCCCCTGCCTGTTCCTGGACCTTTACCGTCAGGTCCTGTTCCGTTTAATTTTGGCATAGTATTTAAATATTTATTGATTAAGCATAGCTATTATTTCTTCAATATTTTTATCAGGCTCTTTATATACTATTATCTGGATTTTAAGACTGTCAAGCAAGGGCTTCGCTTTTATTCCAAATTCAGCCCCGATTATTTTTTTAATGCCTTTTTCAGCTATAAACTGAACGGTTGCAGGCCCTGCTCCCTCCATCGCTTCTTTATTCGGATTTTTAAAAAATTCAGTTTCTTTGGTTTCAGTATCATAAATTGCAAAATATGAACACCTTCCAAATCTCGGGTCTAACTTGCTTTTAAGTCCGTTACCTGTGCTTGTTATTGCTATTTTCATCTTTTTATTATGTTATTAGTATTTAATATATTCTTAAATTTCTTTTGAGCTTTGCATCCCCATTTCTTTTCTATGTAAAAAATTTAATTCATCGTTTCAGAAATGTTTTTCTCATCATATTGGATTTGCATTCGGGGCAAATTTCATCCCTGCAAGGAGTTCCTCGTTTATGTGTTTTTTCATAACCGCAACGGGGGCAAACGCATATATCTTTTATATTATCCCCGCCTGTTACATAATCCTCTTCCGGGTCTGATGAATAACCGGCAATTTCGATGCTGCCGCAGAGAGGACATTTAGTTATTTTGATTTCTTTTTCTGGATTATTAAAAAAACAATTGCAGAGCGAGCAGCTATACCAGTCATTATCAAAATATATTTTTCCTCCTTCTATTATGAGATGTTTGCCTTCAACTATAGCTGTCGCTATTTTTTTGCGGGCTTCAGCGTATATTCTTGTTAGTGTAGGCCTGGAAACATTCATTAAAACCGATGCTTCGTAATGATTATAATTATCGTAATCGCATAGCCGTAAGGCTTCATATTCTTCATAATGTAGAAAAATACTGCCTTTTTTTTCTCCGTTAAATCCATAAGGTTTCATCCCGGATATTTTAGGCGGATCGCTTACTCTTCTTAATCTTTTTGGACGTGGACACATAATATTTATTAATCTTTCAGACTGCAAAGATAATGAACTATTGTTCATAATGTATATTTTTTATATTTTTTTAACAAAATAAAGTTTATTTGTAATGAACTTATGTTCATAATTGTTATTTTTGCAAATTATTTTTAAGAAAAATGGGAAAAATTTTTAATAGGTTATCAGGCGATATTCGGGTTCAGGAGGGGCTTAAAGCTTGTATTAACTGTGGTACCTGCACAGCTATATGTCCGGCAGCTCAGTATTACGATTATGACCCGCGATTAATTGTTAATATTGTTCAGAGCAGGAATGATGATGATATTCTGGCTTTGCTTAAAACTAATACTATTTGGATGTGCGGTGAGTGTTTATCCTGTAAAACGCGTTGTCCCCGTAATAATACTCCAGGTTATATTGTTCAAGCTTTGCGTGCTTTATCAATAGATACAGGCGCTTTTGTTGAGTCAGAGAAAGGGCGGCAGCAATTAGCTGTTAAAAGAACTGTCGGTGAGCATATTTTGAAATATGGCTATTGTGTATATATTGATGAGGTTAATACTGATATGTATCCTGAGCAGGGGCCCGTCTGGGATTGGCTTAAAGCAAATAAAGAAAAGGTTTTAGAACGAATACATACACAGTATAAAACAAATAATGCAGGTACTTTAAGAAATATTCCTTTAGAATCTCTTGAAGAATTAAAAAGAATATTTGATGAAACAGGCGCTACGGAAAGATTTGATAAAATAGAAAAGTTTTCTGCTGTAAAAGCGGCGGAGCTTGGTTTGGAATTTGGCAATGGCGTTAAGGATGAGTATTTTAATTTTGTTTATAATAAATCTAAATAAAGATGAATAATAAAGGTAATTGGTTGGTTTATCAGAAGGAAATAGCTGAAAATAATTATTATTTCGCCCGCAGTTGCATACGTCAGAATTTTTTTCCCGCTGCTGAAGATTTATTTTTAAAAATAGTAAGGGAAGTATTAAATAAAGATATTTATGATGACCCCAAACAGACTACCTGTACAGGAATAGCCTATCATTCAGGCATTATCCCATTTGAAACTACTATGACCGTTGTTGCTCGTCAGTTTGCTCTTATGAAAGAAGCCGGGTATGATAATTTTGTTTGTTCCTGTGTTACTTCATTCGGTATTTATTCAGAAATATTGGAAACCTGGAAACATCATCCTGAAACACTTGATAAAACCAGGGAATTGTTAAAACAATCTACAGGTAAGGATTTTGATATTCCTAAAAATTTAGTTCATACCAGTGATATTATATATAAATTTCGTAAGGAAATATTCTCTAAGGCTAAATTAAAACTTATGAATAAGTATAATGGTAATTCTTTAAATGTTGTTGATCATATAGGTTGTCATTATGCTAAGATATTTCCTGATAAAGGGGTAGGAGGGGCTGAATTTCCGCAGGTACTTGCAGGATTGATTGATGACTGGGGTGGAACGCAGGTTGATTATCCTGAACGCCGGCACTGTTGCGGGTTTGGCTTCAGGCAATACCTCGTAAAAGCTAATCGCGGCTACTCTATTGCCAATTCAAAAAGAAAATTTGAATCTATGCAACCGTATATACCTGATTTAATTATTACAAATTGTCCGGGGTGTACATTTTTTCTTGATAGATGGCAATATGTTATTGCTGAGATGAAAGATATTACTTATGGTTCTAATGGTATGGGTATTCCTGTTCTCACTTATGAAGAGCTCGCAGGTTTATTATTGGGTTATGATCCCTGGGATATTGGCTTACAACTTCATCAGGTTAATGTTGACCCTCTGCTTGATAAATTAGGTGTTGTTTATAATAAAGACGATAAATACAAGGGGCTTAATGGCGAAGATATCGGGAAACCAGTTAAAACTAAAGTATAAAGCATTTAATGTCCATTGCTAAAGAGGCTGTGTAAAAATGAATCCAAATAGCTTTTTTATTCGGATACCTATCTGAGAAAGATGGCAATTTTTCAATTCTCAGAGGCTTAATTCTTGATTTTTACACAGCCTGTAAAGTCCCGTGAAATTAATCTTTACGATACTTCGTGGTTAAGTTTTTTATATTACATCTGGAAACCTAAGCTGTTTATATAGATGATAAAAATCTTTCCGCTTCAATAGCAGCCATACAGCCTGTACCTGCTGCAGTAATAGCCTGGCGGTAATGATGGTCCTGGATATCCCCGGCGGCAAAAACGCCTTCTATATTGGTTTTGGTTGTACCCGGTATAGTTTTTATATATCCATTATCGTGTAATTCCAATTGTCCTTTAAAGAGGTCTGAATTAGGTTTATGACCAATAGCAATAAATACGCCGTCAAGGGGAATTTGTTTTTCTGCGCCTGAATTAACATCCGCAACTATTATACTATTAACAGCTTTTGAAAAGCCTTTGCTTTCTCCTTTTATTTCTTTAATAACCGAATTCCAAACAGGTTTAAGGTTTGGAGTATTAAAAACTTTATTCTGCATAGCTTTAGAAGCTCTTAATTCGTCTCTTCTATGAATAAGATAAACTTTAGAACATATTTTAGCGAGATAAGTAGCTTCTTCACAGGCAGTATCACCGCCACCGGCAACAGCTACTACTTTGTTCTTGTAAAAAAATCCGTCACAAAGAGCGCAGGCAGAAACGCCATAACCATTATATTCAGCTTCTGAAGGCAAGCCGAGCCAACGTGCAGAAGCGCCTGTAGCTATAATTACTGTTTCGGCAAGCAGTTTATTATTATCATCCATTGTTATATTAAAAGGTCTTTCAGATAAATCTGCTTTTGTAACCATACCGCTTTTAATAAGAGTGCCGAATCTTTCAGCTTGTCGTTTAAGGTCGTCCATTAATTGAGTTCCGCTAACACCTTCAGGATAGCCGGGGAAGTTTTCTACTTCGGTAGTTATTGTTAATTGTCCGCCAGGTTGCAGACCTTCAATTAGCACAGGTTTTAAATCCGCTCTTGCTGCATAGATTGCTGCAGTGTAACCGGCAGGTCCTGAGCCTATTATTAATACTTTTATTTTTTCTGTCATATTTTTATTTTTAGGCTGCAAAATTATATTAAAAATTAAATATCCGTCAAAAGATTAAATCTAAAATAAATAGGATGTTCATATATAATTAAATATAATAATGTATGCTTGATATGTTAGTTAAAAATAATAAACAAAAAAGGCCCACCCAACAAGTGGGCAGGCCTTAAAAACAAAATTATGAAAAAACAATTTACTATATTACGCCGAGGTCTAACATAGCATTGGCAACTTTAAGGAAGCCAGCTACATTAGCACCTTTTACGTAGTTTATATAACCATCCGATTCTTTGCCGTGTTTCATACAGGCTTCGTGGATATTAATCATAATTGAATGCAGTCTTTCGTCAACTTCTTTAGCTCCCCAGTTAAGTTTCATAGAGTTCTGAGACATTTCTAAACCTGAAGTAGCAACACCACCTGCATTAACAGCTTTTCCCGGAGCAAATAATATTTTATTTTCCTGGAATATTTCAATTGCTTCAGGAGTTGAAGGCATATTAGCGCCTTCAGCAACACACATACAACCGTTTTTAATGAGTTTAGCAGCATCTTCCTTATCTAATTCATTCTGTGTAGCACAAGGAATTGCGATATCGCATTTAACTTCCCAGGGGCGTTTACCCTGATGAAATTGTGCTTCAGGAAATTCATAAGTATAAGGTTTAACTATATCCTGATTAGATGCTCTTAATTCAAGTAAATATTCAATTTTTCTGCCGCTGATACCATTGGGGTCATAAACATATCCGTCAGGACCGCTGATAGTAACAACTTTTCCCCCTAACTCATTAATTTTAGTTGCAGCGCCCCAGCAAACATTTCCGAAACCTGATAAAGCAACTGTTTTACCTTTAAAATCTGTATTTTTGGTTTTAAGCATTTCTGCAGCAAAGTAAACAGCGCCGAATCCTGTAGCTTCTGGTCTGACAAGGCTGCCACCCCAGTTGATACCTTTACCGGTAAGAACACCTGTATGTTCTCTTGTGAGTTTTTTGTACATACCATAAAGGAAACCGATTTCTCTACCGCCGACACCAATATCGCCTGCCGGAACATCAGTTTCTGGTCCTATGTTTTTCCATAGTTCAAGCATAAAAGCCTGGCAGAAACGCATTATTTCAGCATCAGATTTACCTTTGGGATTAAAATCAGAACCGCCTTTAGCTCCGCCCATTGCGAGAGAGGTAAGGCTGTTTTTGAAAATTTGTTCAAAGCCTAAAAATTTAAGAATACTTAAGTTTACGCTTGGGTGGAATCTTAAACCACCTTTGTAAGGACCTATTGCATTGTTAAATTGTATCCTGAAACCCCTGTTAACCTGGACTTTGCCATTGTCATCAACCCAGGAAACTCTAAACATAAGTACCCTGTCCGGTTCAATAATACGTTCAATAATTCCTGCAGCTTCAAACTGAGGATTTGTGTTTACGATATCTTCAATAGATTCTAATACTTCGCGAACTGCCTGGAGATATTCTTTTTCTCCTGGATTTTTCTTTTCCAGTTCATTCATTATTTTTTCTAAATCCATATAAAAAAAATTAAAAAATTAAGTAAAATGTTATTAGTCAGTTAATTTATTCTTTTTTTGAGTAATAATTAACGTTGCGAAATTATTAATTAAAAGAATATAAGTACTTGAAATACGATTTTTTTTTTGTTTTATTAGAAAAATTGATATATATCATCTTTTTTTTTGTTTTTTTGTAACTGTTGTCCGATAAAAAATAAATTCGCTACAAAAGTATAAATAAAAATATGATTATCAGTTATCAATTTTTTATAATTAAAAAGTAAGCCCCCTTAAAATAAGGATAATTGAGCATTAGAGGATAATTCTTTCTCCCAGTCTTTTTCGGGATTTTCAAAAAATCTTATAATATGAATATAGTTAAACAGATGAAGTCTGC
>JAGODS010000011.1 GCA_017998135.1 Bacteroidales bacterium | reverse complement strand
GAGCGGCGAGGTTAGTATTATGCGCTGTTATATCGGCTAATTCGCCGGCGCTGATTTCATACTTTGTCGCAAAGCCTGTGAGCGTGCTGTTAAGGTTATCAAAATAAGGCGGTACAGCCTCTTTTTCGGTAGGAAAATAAATCCTGATTCCTTTAATTTTAGACATAAATACTCCTTTTTTTAATAGTTAAAAAATAATGATTAATAGATGAAAAATATTGTTTAAAACAGTATTAATTTTAAAAGTAATATAAAGCCGGTTGAGTTAAAGTTAAAGTATATTGACGCCTGATTGAGCGGGATTTTAAAATAAGTCTTAGAGAGCGAAGTTGACATTTTGGCAGGTTTTGGAGAGGAAAAGCGTATTCGTCAGTGGTTGTCGGAGGTCCGACAGCGGTTGTCGGAGGTTCTGGGTGCTTGTCGGAGGTTCGGCAGTCGTTGTCGGAGGTCGGACAATCGTTGTCGGAGGTCCGACAGTCGTTGTCGGAGGTCGGACAATGGTTGTCGGAGGTTCTAAGTGCTTGTCGGAGGTCGGACAATCGTTGTCGGAGGTCGGACAATCGTTGTCGGAGGTCAGACAGTCGTTGTCGGATCTCGGTGCTATGTCTGTAAATGAGCGACTTAGCTAAAAAAACTTGTTTTTTTGGGTTAATTTTGCTATTAGGGGACTGCCAAGTAGTCAGAACTTTGCAAGGGATAAAAGTTTCATATATAGCGAATATGAAACTTTTATTAAGGCGAAAACCTATTCCATTGCAAAGTATTTTCATAGTATATATATGAATTAATAATACGATTTAGCAAAAGTATATAAAAAAAAATTCACTCGCCAAAAAAAAGTTCAGCACATAAAATTGTGCAGGCATTGAAAATAAGATTTAATAAGGCTTTTAGAAGATGGGAAAAGTTAATATACCCGAATTTTTATAATATTTTTCTAAAAATTACTGACCTTATTAACTCAAAAATTCATTTTCCGCGGATTTCACAGATTTTATTTTTCTGCATTTTACTGCGGGCAAATCATCAGGTGGATAGTTTTAAAACCTTAGAGGCTTGAGTTTTGAATATTATTAGTAAAAAGAGTTTTAATAATTTTACGGTTCATCCTTGTGATGTGATGATTTAAAGAATTAGTTGATATGTCAAGTTCGGAGCTTATTTCTTTATATGGTTTGTCAGAAAAGAAAAGATTAAGAATTTGTTTTTCTGTTTCTGTAAATATTTTATAATTATCAAGGAAGAGCAAATGTTTAATAGCATTGATAAGCAGATTAGCGAGACTATTGTTTTTAAGAAATTCAAAATCAAGAAAAGTAGCGACACCAATAACACTAATAATGTTGTTTTGAAAGTCACGTTTAAAGACCTTACAAACAGAATAAACCTGCTTGTAATTACCATTTATATGTTTGAGTCTGTAAGTGCAATAATAAATTTCTCCTTTATTTTCCTTAAAATAATTAATCCTGTCATAGAGTATCGCTTTATCATCAGGGTGGGCGGGGTTAATACTTTCTTCTAAAGTCAGTTTGTCAGTAAAATGATAACCGAGCAAATTGTAAAGATAATTGTTATGGTTTTCCCAAAATACTTTGCCCTCATTAATATTATAAACAAAAATATAAGCATTTACCGAAGCAAAAATGTTCTTATAAAGGTCGTTTTCCTCTTTAAGTCTGACATTTTCAGCCAGCAATTTCGAAAAATTTTTATTATGCATCAATAAATTAGTTAATATGCATCCAAAAATTCCAATAATTATAAAATTTAAACCGAAAAAAAGCTCAAAAAAAAAAGACTTTATGGATACACAGTGCTTAGTTTTTGAAATTAAATCGCAAAATTAAGAAAAAAACTTGTAAGAGAAACAGACTTTTTTCTATCTGATTAATTTTTACCATAAAATAGAACCGCAAAGAAAATGCAACGGTTAATTCGTTATAGGAAATGCAAGCACAAATAAACTATTAAAAATCTTCAGAAAGCGAGGAGTTCGGAATAGAGTTTCTGGGTTGGCAAGCCGACAACGTTGGTGTATGAGCCGTCTATGCGTTGGATAGCGATATTGCCAATCCATTCCTGGATGCCGTAAGCGCCGGCTTTGTCAAAGGGTTTGTAATTACTTATATAATAATCTATCTCGGCAGCGGATAAACTATTAAAATAAACTTCAGTAAGCTCGTAAAAGCAATGGGTTTTAGCAGCAGTTCTGATACACATACCTGTAATTACTTCGTGCCTTCCACCTGAGAGCAGGGTCAGCATCCTTAGTGCATCGTTATAATCAGCAGGTTTGTTCATTACTTCATTATTAAAGCAAACTATGGTATCTGCTGTAATTAAAAGAGTATTCGGAGCTAATTCGTCAAACTTAAAATTATCAGCTTTAAGACGAGCAAGATACATTGCAATTTGCTCATTACTGAGGCTTGCAGGAAAAGTTTCTTCTATATCAAGGGTTAATACGGAAAACTTTAATCCGAATTGTGAGAAAAGCTCTCTGCGGCGTGGCGAAGCTGAACCTAATATAATATTATAAGGCGATAATTTTTGTTGGAGTAACATTGTTTAGTGGATATTGGGTAGTGGGTATTGGGTATTGGGTATTGGGTAGCGGGTATTGGGTAGCGGGTATTGGGTATTAGGTTAAAAGATATATAAAATTAGAATAGAATTTATGCCGGCAAACATAATAATCCTTGTCAGGTCTGATAGCGCTGAATAATACTGTTTATCTTCCGAAGTATTAAACAAACGATAAATAACAAAAAGCAGAGGCAGTAATACGGTACAAATCAGAAACCAGGTTAAAACTTTCCAGTTCATCCCGATGCTATATTTGCTGTAAGTAAAAGCGAGCAACAGGATAAACAACAATACTGACAAAGCAATAGCAATATAACGGGAGGTCCTGACACCATAGACCACAGGCAGAGTGCCGGCTCCGCATTGCGAATCGCCCTCTCTGTCTTCTATATCCTTGATTATCTCGCGGATTAAAGAGATTATAAAAGCAAAAATAAAATATGGTATTATTATATTGCTAAATATAACGTACATCTGGCAGATTACATCAAAATCGCTTTTTAATGCAAAAAAATCAAAAATCCAAACTATCAG
Organism: Bacteroidales bacterium; assembly: GCA_017998135.1. Lineage (GTDB taxonomy): Bacteria > Bacteroidota > Bacteroidia > Bacteroidales > JAGODS01 > JAGODS01. The sequence continues at coordinate 17,828 of JAGODS010000011.1, read as the reverse complement.
GAGCGAAAACGCCGAAAGGAAAGCAATAATTAAATTACCTGTTAGCACCTGCCGCTTAAAAGTGGTGGAATAAAACCACAGCATTAAACTAATTATTATAAACAAGATGCCTAATTTGTAAAATCCAACCGCAATAGATACATAAAAACCCAAAACTATACCTATTATATTAAATATAGTATGAAAAGCGATAACGAACCTGCGTGAGAAAATCCTGCCTATTAATATTCTTCCGGGTTTGTTTATCCTGTCTATCCTTATATCAAAATAATCATTGATAATATAACCTGCTGCGGCAAGAAAAACAGTCGCCAACACAAGTAAAGCGAATTGTAAGTCTGAAAGACAAAGAGAGGAAGCCGCTCCAACAGACGCTATATTTGGATTAATAATAAAATATTTGATATAATACTGAATAAGTATTATAAACAAAAGATTAACAACTCTTATCAGCTTCAAAAAATAAACGAAGCGGCGGAAAAAATTTTTACCAGGTAAACGCATTGTCATTAAACCAATTATTTTGAATTTTTAATACTTGTTGAATAATATCCCTGACGCATCCTTCACCGCCTTTAAATTCGGAAATATAAAGAGAAATCTCCTTAACTTCCTGGGCAGCGTCAGCGGGACAACAGGGCAACGCTATCAGTTGCATTGCTTTATAATCAGGGATGTCGTCTCCCATATAAACAACCGAGTTAGAACTGATATTTTTGGATTTTAAATAAGCCTCAAGTACCTCTTTTTTATTAGCAGAACGAAAAAACAAATCTTCAAGACCAAGCCTGTTGAAAAGCTTTTCTATAGCGGCAGATTTACCGCCAGTAATAATAGCTATATTATAATTATGCCTTGCAGCAAGCTGGAGAGCATAAGCGTCTTTTACATTTATTGTCCGAAAAGGCTCGTCATCTTCTTTCAGGATAACATTGCCGTCAGTAAATACACCGTCGTAATCAAAGATAAAAGTATCAATATCTTTTAACAGTTGTTTATAATTTTGAATCATCTAATATTTCTTTTGTTATAGCAGAATAAATATTTTTTAAATCTTTATATTTGCTAAGATAAGCTAAATGAGTAGCGACAATTTTATAATCGCCGCGAGCAGCCGGTCCTGTCATATTTGTTAGATTATTATCCATCTCAACTGTTTCAACAGTATGTTTGATAAGAGGCAGCAGCAGCTCAAAAGGGAGATTATTATCCTTTAACAATAAATCCGAGCAGTGATACATATATTTGGTAAAATTACAGGCAAAAACAGCAGCAATATGAATAGATTTTCTTTGCTCGCTACTAAAAATTCTAACATTATTTGATAATTGTTCTGCAAATTTCTCCAGAGTATTAAGATTTTGATTGTTATTAGCTTCTATAAGCAAAGGGACGTTATTATAAAAATCAATAAATTTATTTTTCTGTAAAGTTTGCAAGGGGTAAAGTACTCCATAATTTGCAGAGCATTTTCTCAAAAGTTCTGAATTAACCGAACCAGCGGTATGAACAACCAAAGCGTTATTTATTTTAATTTTATTAACAATAGTTTCAATCTCGGAGTCTTTAATAGCAATAATATATAAATCTGCATCTTTTAAAAGCTTTAAAGGCTCCGAAGTCCACTCTATATTGAACTTTTGGGCAAATGTTTGAGCAGTCAGCCTTGTATAACTGTAAACCTGGCAAAGATTAAAACCTTTCTTTATAATTATATCAGCATAATTATAAGCTACATTTCCAGCACCAATCAATACTATATTTTTTATTTTCATAAGATAAAAAAACTAACCCGATTAGTTAATAAGCTTTTTTAAAAATTCATCATCCGCAGTTTTTCGCTGATTTTAATTTTTAATAATTTTCTTAACTATCGCCCTTTTATTATCTATATAAACGCTAAGGAAATAGATACCTTTGGGCAAGCTACCTGTTTGACTCGTATAGGCATATCTGCCTTCTGCACTAACAGCCGAAAACAAAGTAGCAACTTCAACACCCAGCATATTATATAGTTTTATCTCAACATTGCTACTTTTAGCAAGATAGAAATTATAAGACAAATTATCGGAAAAAGGATTGGGAGCAACTTCCAGCCATATTTCAGATTTGCTTTTATTGCAAACAACAGCATCAGGAATACAAATATTAGTAATATTATTATCCATCCAGTTAAGTCTTTCTTTTATCCAGTTTTTTAAAAAATCTATTTCTTCCTGGTAGGTCTGTCCGATAAACTTATTAGGCCAGACATATTTGCCAAGCACGTGCCATTCTTCAAAATTTCTTGTTTGCGCATTATCAATAAAAGTAGCAGTAGCATCAATAAATTTCAAAATAGTATCTGTGTGTAATTTGGTTTTCCTTAAAGCAAACCATCGGTCAAAAACAGCACTGCAATAAGCAGGGTCTTCAAGCATTCGCTTCCACCAATACATCCTAAAAATATGGTCTTTATATAACCATAAACCCGTAGAATCAGCCCGCTCAGATCCATAATTACAATTCCCATAAGCTATATCATAATCCCAAAGCGGACCTACTTTAAGCCTGCCATCTTTACTTTTCTTATCTTTATACATAAAAACACTAAACCTATAACAATCTATATTTTTAGAAAGTTCGGACATTAAAAAATAATCAACAAAAGAATTTGCATCAGCGTATTTTCTAAATCCTTTAACAGGATCCCCGAAATCTTTACGATTCAAAGCAGTTTCAAAACTATCTATATAAGACTTGATATATTTTCTCTGAGGTTCGGAGATATTTTCAATTTTCGGATATTCATAAAGGAAATCTATAGGTTTGGCATCCGGATATGAAGAATAAGAAGTCCAGCCGCTGTTTTTAGTAGTATCAGGCCAGTCAACTTTCAAAATATATCCTCCTGTAAGGTCGTCTCCTGTAATTTCATCAGGATTTAATTTGGCAATGTTCACCCTGTTTTTATCTCTTTTTATTTTTTCCATAAAAACATAAACACCCCAATAACTATCATTAATATATAATTCACAAAAACGAGAACGCACATTATAATACGGAGAAAAAGTATTGACTAAATTATAAGTTAGCAAATTACGCATTAAAGATTTATCATTATAAGGCGCATATAAAATCCAGTCCGATTCTTCAGGAAAATCAAGCAAAGATACTTTTAAGTCCTCGCCCTGTGCATCTCTTGTTTCAATACCCCAGCTTTTCTTGGGAAATTCAGCAGAAGCGTGCCCACGTATTTCAATGCCTATCTTACCATTATAATTATTAAAAGGGTCATCCAAATAATTTAATTTGCCTGGACCGTTATATATAATACCCATATCCGCTGTAATTTTCGGGTCATCAATTATCTGTTGTCCATTAGTATTTATTTTTATAATTGGCAATTCAGAATATAGTAAAGAATTTGGAACATAAAACCAATCGGGAGTTTTTCCATAAAAATTCTCTCCTGTTTTTAATGCAACAGAAAGAAAAGCTATACAACTCATATCTGAAGAATTTTTATTTTCATTATGCACTTCAACTGAAAGAACATTTATACCTTGCTTAATATATTTATTAAATTCAGACTTACAGACAAAATAACAGTCGGGCTCAACTCCCTGATACATTTCGGCTTCCCTGTAAGACAAAGCAGCCTGGTCATAAGCGGGAACAACACCAGTCTCGCCTATATTTGCGCGGGCTATCTCTACATTATTGATATACGCTACAAAAGCATCGTCATAATCAATATGCAACGCCATTCCTATTATATTAGCTGTATCAATAAGATTAAATTCTATTCTGGTAAAGACTGAAATTGTTTGTGGAATAATAGTGCTGTCGTCGCCATCACCAAAACCAAAACCCCCTTTGCCTTTTAACCACTGTGAAGCATTAAAATCTACTTTACGCCAGTCAGCATCGGGAGCAGTTGTTCCTACCCAATACTGCCAACTGTCATAAGAATAAACTACGGTTTCCCAATGGCATTGCTGTGGATTTTGCGCTTTAATTGTAATTATCAGAAAGAATAAAGATAAAAAAAATAGTACTTTTTTCATAAATAATATATATATTAGTTAATTTAATCGTTAATTTGCATATCTTTGTTTCGCAAAAAATCTAATATGCCAGCTACATTAATAAACAATAAAAACATAGGCAAAATTAAAACATTTTGTAGAATAATAATTATTTCACTGATAATTTTCATTTTACTATTTATTTTAACAAGGAATATACTACTCAATTACGCTCTTTCAGAAAAAATTTCTCAGTTCAACAAAAGCAAGCCTGCGTCAATTAATTATGAAAAAGCAAAATTTAAAGGGCTTAATACTATTATAATAACTAACCTGACTATTGCTTCTTATATTAATAAGGACAGCCTTCTACATATAGATAATATCCAACTCAAAATTAAACTTTATTCTTTATTTCTATCAAAAATTCATATAAATAGCATAAAGATTAAAGAGTTCAACCTTAACCTTATAAATAAAAAAGATTATGATAATTATTCATATTTAAGCAGGCGAAAACAGACCAAAAATGAAAATTCTCTATCTAAAACAAACATAAATAACAAAGATTACTATAACAGATTTGCAAATTTTTTCAGTTTAATATTCAATGAAATTCCCGATTTATTTATAATAGATAATTTAAAAATCAGAAAAGAATCCGATATTGATATTATTAATATAAGCACTAAAAGTCTAAAGTTTGAAAAAGGTCAGTTAAGCGTTGAACTAAATATAAATGAAAATAAAGAAAAAGATACGGTTTTATTAAACGGAACGATAGACAAACATAAAAAGAAATTCAATTTTATCCTTGAGCCCAAACATAAACCCTGGTTCTCAGTGCCTTTTATCCAGGCTAACTTTGCTACTACCTTAAAAATAGACCATTTTGAAATAAGTCTTGAAATTTTAGAGCAAAAGGATATTATAAAATGTAAAGGTTTACTGGCTTTTAATAAACTCAGGCTATCAAACAGCAGAATATCTGACAAAGAGGTTATACTTAATAATCTCGGATTTAGGTATAATATCAATATAGGAAATGATTTTATTGAGTTAGACAGTAGTTCGGGAGTAATTTACAACAAACTTCTTTTTAATCCTTTTATAAAATACAAGCAACGCGGTATAGATAAAGAAATTTGGTTAAAAGTTGAGAAAAATAATTTTAAAGCATCTCTGCTTTTTGAATCTCTGCCTGAAGGTCTTTTTAATAATCTCAAAGGAATAAAAACAAAAGGCGAATTGAGCTATAAACTGAATTTCTACTGTAATTTCAGTAAACCGGATTCTCTTAAATTCAGTTCGGCACTTAAAAAACATAATTTTTCTATTGAGCGTTTCGGTCAAAGCGATTTTACAAGAATAAATGATAGTTTTATATATACTGCTTATGAAAAAGGACAAGCTGTCAGCTCTTTTGAAGTAGGACCGGCTAACAGATATTTTACACCCTTTAATTCTATTCCTGACCTTTTAATTAAAAGCATTTTAACTTCAGAAGATGCTTTCTTCTTCTTTCATAAAGGATTTAATGAAGAAGCCTTCAGGGAATCTATCATAAAAAATATTAAAGAAAAACGCTTTGCCCGTGGCGGTAGTACTATTACAATGCAATTAGTTAAAAATGTCTTTCTAAATCGTAATAAAAATATTACAAGAAAAATTGAAGAAGCGATGATTGTCTGGTTAATTGAAAATAATAATCTTGTTTCTAAAGAAAGGATGATGGAAGTATATCTTAATATTATTGAATGGGGTCCCGGTATTTATGGAATAGGACAGGCTGCACGGTTTTACTTTAATAAAAAACCATCTCAGCTTAACCTTGACGAATGTTTGTATCTTGCAAACCTCATCCCCCACCCCAAATGGTTCAGATATTCCTTTGATGAAAATATGCACCTTAAACAATATGTGATAGATTATATCAAATTCGTCGCTGACAGAATGCTGCTTAAAGAGAAAATTACTCAAGCCGAATATGAAAAATTAAATTATGACATCAAATTAACCGGACCTGCACACAATATGTTGCTACAGGAAAACAAAAACTCTATTTTTATACCCGATTCTTTATTTATTGATAATGATTATTGATATAACTTGATTAATTCTTACTTAAATTTTTATTATTTTGGCAGAAACTTCTTATTAACAATTAATCATTATAGAATATTTACTTCAAAATTTGCAATTCATAAAATAATATAATTTTGCAGTCAAATAGCAAATTAAATGGGACGAATAATAGGTATAGATTACGGAAAAAAAAGGACAGGACTGGCTGTTACCGATGAATTACAAATCATAGCCGACAAGCTCTACACTTTGCCTTCCGACAATGTTTTAACTTACCTTAAAAAATATATTGCAGAACATAAAGTAGATTGTTTTGTTGTTGGTGAGCCAAAAAGACTTAACAATATGCCTTCTGAATCAGCCGGACTTGTTAAAGCCTTTGTAAATCGCCTGCGTAAAACTTTTCCTGATATACCTGTTGCTATGTTTGACGAAAGATTTACTTCTAAAATTGCTACTGATACTATTATTAATTCAGGTCTAAAGAAAATGGACAGGCGTAACAAAGAACTTATTGACGGAATTAGCGCTATTATTATATTACAAAGTTACTTAGTCAACAATAAAGGAGATTAAAATGATTTTACCTATTTATGGTTACGGAAATATGGTTTTAAGAGGCAAAGGGGAATTTATCAGCAAAGAATACCCTAAGCTTGATGAATTAATAAATAATATGTTTGAAACTATGTATACTGCTGAAGGCGTTGGCCTTGCTGCTCAACAAATAGGCTTAAACATAAAACTCTTTATTATTGACGCCGATATTTATGCAGATGAGCATCCTGAATGCAAAAACTTCAAAAAAATATTTATTAATGCCGAAATAATTGAAGAAAGCGGAAATGAATGGTACTATAACGAAGGCTGCCTTAGCTTTCCAGGTATCAGAGAAGATGTCTCAAGAAAATCAAACCTTAAAATCAAATATTTTGACAGCGAATTTAAAGAATATACTGAAGAATATAATGGTATTCTTGCCAGAATTATCCAACACGAGTTTGACCATAATCAGGGTGTCTTCTTTATTGACAAAATAAACCCACTCAAAAAAGTCCTTATCAAAAATAAACTTAATAATATTATTACAGGGAAAATAAACGTTAAATATCCAATGAAATTTGCTAATGCTAAAAAAAAATAAGTTATTATTTAAGAGCGTCTCTAAAAACTCCGTTTTCCCTCTAAATACAACCAAACCCCGAAGGGGTGTTAGGATGGTAGAGGTGAGGTTAAATTTTTATTAGTTTTTAGAAGTCCCCTTAATATATTTTTTAATCCTTTGATTACCCGCTACCCAATACTCAATACCCAATACCCAATACTCAATACCAGCTACCCACTTAAATAAATTTCCCTATTTTTGCAAACTATTTTTTAATTATTAAATATATGAAAAATATCAGTATTATAAGCTTATTAATTTTATCATCAGTATTATTCTCCTGTAAAAATCAAAAACAAAAAGATTTGCAGAAAATACAAAAACTTGAAAATGAAATCAACAACTCTGCAAACACCTCTTTTGATCTTAAAAAAGCGGAAGAATACATCAAAGCTTCAACCAAATATGTTGAAACTTATCCAAAGGATACTAATTGTGCTCCTTTATTATTCAAATCGGCTAACTATAGCCTTAATTTTAAAGATAGCGAAAAGGCAAGCGATTTCGTTATTATTATTGATAAACTACTTAATGATTATCCTGATTTTAAAAAAATCCCTGAAGCTTTATTCCTTAAAGCTTTTTATTTAGAAAATAATATGCAGAACAAAGAAATGGCTGTTGAAACTTATAAAGAATTTATTTCTAAATACCCAAATCATCAATTAGCTAAAGATGCCAAAAAAAGTATTGAACTTATTAGTATTCCTATTGATGATTTAATAAAAATCTTTGAAAAAAGAAATGATTCTCTTAAAAAAGTAGCGAATAACAAGTAGCGGGTAGCGGGTAGCGGGTAGCGGGTAGAATGTAACTAATAGCAATACCCAATACTCAATACCCAATACTCAATACCCATTAAACTTGTATAGATTAATAACTATATTATCCTATATATTGCTTAGCCTGACATTATTATCAGGACTTAGCAAGAATTCTTATTGCCAATTTTACAGCGGTTCGCAACTTAGCTTCGGAAAAAACAGAGTTCAATATACAGACAGGTTTTGGTCTTATATAAGATTTAATAAATACGATGTTTATTACTATAAAGATGCTAAAGCTCTTGCCATCTGGACCGCAAATTATGCAGAACAGACTCTAAAACAAATGCAATTAAAACTTGCTTATAATCTTGATAATAAAATACAATTTATAATTTTTAATAAATATTCAGACTTACAACAAAGCAATATTGGTTTAATTGATGAAGATCAATATAATACTGGAGGTATCACAAGAATTACAGGCTCAAAGGTGATACTCTATTATAACGGAGACCACAAAAAACTGGAAGAACAGATAAGATATGGAATAGCAACAATAATGCTAAATGAAATGATTTACGGGCAAAGTTATTTTGCTATGATGAAAAATTCATTACTTATCTCTTTTCCTCTGTGGTATATTGAAGGCTTGCTGGCTTACCTTACAAAAGACTGGAACAGCGAAACTGAAAACAGGGTGAAAGATGCTATAATGCATAATAAATATAAACGATTTAATGACCTGGAAAATGAAGATGCTGTCTTTGCTGGTCATTCTATCTGGAAATTTATAGCCTATAAATATGGAGAAGATAAAATTCCTGAAATTATTTTTATGGCTAAAATCAACAGGAATATTGAAACAGGCTTTTTATATGTGCTGGGCTTATCTTTCAATAAACTTATTTATGAATGGTATGATTTTTATTTCAATTACAAATATTACCCTTTAACAAAAAAGACCGAAGAACCGGCAAAAAATTATATCTGTAAAACAAAACCTGCAACACTTAAAAAACTATATCAGGCTAAAATAAGCCCGGACGATAACTATGTAGCTTATATTACGAATAAAATAGGTCTTTATAAAGTGATTTTGTTTAACCAACAAACAGGTAAAAAGAAATGTATATTAAAACGCGGTGTCAAACTTGATGAAAAAACAGATTATTCCTATCCCTTACTTGCCTGGCATCCTTCAGGATCTTTACTTGCTATTATTTATGAAGCCAAAGGAAAGACCTGGTTATATTTTTATAACATACAAAACAAAGAAAGAGATAAAAGACCTATTTATCACTTTGAAAAAATATTAGATTTTTCTTATAATAACAAAGGAGACAAATTTGTTTTATCAGCTATTCAGAAAGGACATAGCGATATATTCGTTTACAGTATCGCTTCTAATACCTTTCAAAATATAACACAGGATTTGTATGATGATTCAGAACCTTGTTTTATGAATAATTCAGAATATATAGTTTTTACCTCAAACAGAAACAACGACACAATCAAATTTTATTCCGAGCAGCAAAAAGAAAACTTTACAGAAGTACAGCAAAATAAAGATATTTTCCTGTATGATTACAAAAAGAAGAAGAACATACTTTTAAAAATAACGGACAGCCCTGATATTAATGAAAGTCAGCCCTATCCTACCGCTGCAAATAAATTAGTCTGGCTAAGCGATGCCAATGGTATAATAAACAGGTATGAAGGAAAAATTGACAGTACAATCGCATTTGTTGACACTACAATTCATTACAGGTATTATACAAAAGTAAAAGCACTTAGCAATTATATGTATAATATTAACGAACATAATTATAATACTAAAGCTGAAAAATACACCGAAATCATTTATAATGAAGGAGCATATAAATTATTTATTAAATCAAAAGCATCCCATAAATATTTAGACTCGCTTGACAATTATAACAGTTACCCCAAAAGCAGCGTAAATAATAATTTAAGACTAAAAAAAGAGCAAAACCAGGGAAACATTATTGAAGAAACACCTCATAAACGCTTTGTAAGTGTTTTTAAAGAAAAAGAAATAAGCAAAGACAGTAACCAGGTAAACATAGATGATTACATCTTTGATACAGAAAAAAACGATAAGAAAACAATAGTCAGCGGTCAGCAGCCAACAATCAGCAGCCAGCAGTCAAAATTTAACATTCAGAATTCTAACTTATTAATACCACGGGCTCAGAATGCAAACACAGAATATGGTATAAGCGAAATAGTAACTCAGATAGATTTTAGTTATCTTAATACCAGTTATCAACCCTTTTCAGGAGGTTCTTCACCAATATTTATAAATCCGGGACTTAATGCTTTCTTTAAATTAGGAGTTACGGATTTATTTGAGGATTACAGGATAATCGGCGGACTTCGTTTATCGCCTGCTAATCTCTCAAATAATGAATATGTTGTTAGTTTTGGAAATTATAAAAAGAGACTTGACAGAGAATTAGTTTATCACCGTGCATCACTTGTAGAAAATGCAACCGATTATCTTATTATCAAACACCACAGCAACCAACTCTATTATATATTAAATTATCCTTTTAATCAAGCACTTTCAATCAAATCCTCTATATTTGCAAGAGATGATAAATCGGTTTATATGTCAACAGAGAGCAAATATCTAAAAGCGCCTGACGTACATAAATTATGGGGAGGCATAAAAGAAGAACTTAGTTTTGACAATACCCGCTCCAAAGGAACTAATCTCTATATTGGGACAAGATATAAATTTTTCTGCGAATATTTCAGGTTGCTGAATGATAAAAATCAGGAATTGTTTGTTTTAGGTTTTGATTACAGACGCTATATCAAAATTCACCGTACCTTTATCTGGGCTAACAGGTTTGCTACCAGTACATCGCTGGGTCCTAATAAACTAATTTATTATATGGGAGGAGTAGATACCTGGTTAAAACCCCAATTTGACCAAACCATTAATGTTTCTGATAAACTAAATTATATATATCAGACGCTTGCGACAAATATGCGGGGCTTTAAACAAAACATTAGAAACGGTAATAGTTTCGCACTTGTTAATAGCGAACTGCGTTTCCCAGCTTTCAAATATTTAATAAACAAACCTATAAAATCAGAAATAATTAACAATTTCCAGGTAATAGCCTTTACAGATGTAGGAACAGCCTGGACAGGAACAAATCCTTTTTCTGAAAAAAATTCTCTTTATACTCAAACAGTTGAAAGATTTCCAATAAAAGTTACAATCAAAAATCAAAAAGACCCTATTGTAGCAGGATATGGCTTTGGATTACGAACTACCCTTTTCGGCTATTTCATCAGAGCTGACTGGGCTTGGGGAGTGGAAGACAGAGAAATACAAAAAATGCAATTCTATCTTTCGCTTAGCTTAGACTTTTAATCAGTTATTTCAAATTTTTAAACCTAACCGGGCTACCATCAATTCAACCCTACCATCATTTCAACCCTTCGGGTTTTTCTGGATGATTTAATCATAATTAGTCTAAGCGTGGACGCTTCGCCTAACTATTAATTAAAGTGTGATCTTTTTCACTTTGTTATCATCTTTTGGTTTAATAGCAGGTTTGTCCTGATTTGGCTTAACAAAAAGATTTTTTTCAAGAGAATCAATTTTATTTTGAAAATCATTAAAATCAAAAAAAGGTTGAACCTGATTAAAATCTTTGAAAAAAGGATCTGAAAAAATAGAATCTATATTAAAAAAATTATGTTTGAAACTAAACAGATCCTGACCAGGAAAATTAAAAGGATTTATTAATAGACTATCTCTATCGGAAAAATCTACTATATTGCTATCAATTAAAGAATAAGAATAAGTAGAATCATACTTAATTACATTGCCTTTATCGTCAAATTCCTTTTTAACTTTAATATTAATTTTAGGTTCTTTTTTTATGTTTTGTGCAATGATATTAAAAGAAAAAGCAAGGCTTATAAACAATAATAAAAATGAATAATTTTTCATAAAAATTAGAATTTATGCCATTATAACGTTAAAATATAATTTATAATATAAAAAAACCTAACAGGTAATATATACCTGTTAGGTTGTAAAGAAATTACGAGATTTTAATCTGTCTTGCAGGTTTAACTTTAGCTTCTTCTCTTTTAGGTATTTCAATAAATAATATTCCGTCTTTATGAGAAGCATTAATTTTGTCGGTGTCAACAATTTCAGGTAAAGTGAAAGAACGTTTAAAAGAGCAGTAACTAAATTCACGTCTCATAATTTTATCATCTTTTTCTTCTTTCTTTTCTTCTTTGTCGCAACTGATAGTCAATACTTTGTTTTCCAAGTCAATTTTAAAATCTTGTTTATCAAGACCAGGGGCAGCTACTTCAATTTTAAAATGTTCTTTACCTTCAATAATGTTAACAGCGGGAGTGTTAATACCTGTCTGAACATCTAAAAAGTTAGACATAAAATCTCTGCCGAAAAATTCATCAACTAAATCCGGCAAGTACTCTTTTTTTCTGATAATTGGTAACATATTTAATTCCTCCTTTTTTTTGTTTATTTTTATCTAAAAATATTCAAAAATTATACCAATAGTATTTTATGACAAATTGTCATATTCAATATTTAATAATAAAATTTTTTAACATTAAATCAATGAATTAAGAAATGAAATTTTGTCATAAAATATAAAACACCTCATTAAATAATAAATTGTTGATATTAAGAATTAGATACGGAATTAAAAATAAAAGTTAATTTTGCAAAACGATTATTATTTAATATGAAGATAGACTACATATATACTATATATAAATTAAAATATTTAAGAATACTAATATATTCTACATTAATATTTCTCTTACTAAACATAAATTCTTGTAAGAAAGACATAGATGTTAATGCTAAATGGAAAGATATAACAGTAGTTTACGGGTTGTTAAACCAGAATGATACTGCTCATTATGTAAGGATAAGTAAAGCCTTCCTTGGTGAAGGCAATGCTAATGTTATGGCAAGAAAGACCGATTCAACAGATTATCCGATAGAAATAATGGATGTAAAGCTTGAAGAATGGTCAAACAATGCCTTTGTGAGAGATTATCAGATGACTCCAAGAACTGTGGATAAAGAAAAAGGAGTGTTTGGCGATTCACTTGACCCAAAACAAATAGTTTATAAAACTAAAGCTAAACTAAGCACAGACAAGAAATATATACTTAAAATTACTAATCTTAAAACAGGAAAAATAATAAAAGGGGAAACAGAGCTAATAAACGATTTTTTCATTACTAAACCCGTTACCAAAGTTTCATTTGTAGGTCAGATAGAATCCGAGTGGTATTCAGCCAAAAATGGTAGAACCTACCAAGTCTCAATAAGGTTTTATTTTGATGAGATTGATAAAAAAACTTTAGTATTTACTCCCAGGTATATTGATTGGAGTTTAAGTACACATACCGTAAGTAGCCTTAATGGAAATACTAAGATGACAGCACTAATTCCCAGGGAAGGGTTTTATATGAATGTGGCAAGCCAGTTAGAAGTAAATAAAAAAATTGCAAGAAAACCCGGCAAAATACATTTTATTGTATGGGTAGCAAGTGACGATTATAACACCTATCTTGAGATGAGTAAACCCTCTAATACTATAGTACAGGAAAAACCTATCTTTACCAATATAGATAATGGAATAGGCATATTTTCCTGCCGATATAATAAAGTTCGTGAGTTGACTCTTTCGCGTTACGATTCGCTCGTTAATGGGAGATATACAAAAAAATTAGGATTCTTTGAACCTGGTATGCCAATACCTACTGAATAAAAATACAAAAAATACCTATTTATAATGAAAGCACCCGACTAATAAATCAGGTAATTTTGCTTTTGATTAATTTGTATTTATTATTAGTTAAAAAATAGCTTCCTTAGATAAAACGTTAATATCTTAATTAATGAATTAAATTATGAGACAGGATGCTTTATAACTATTAATAGGGATAAAAATTATTAAAAGTTGAAAGAGACAAAGATGAGATTATCAGAATTAGAAACAGGCGAAGTCGCTTATATCACAGAGATAAAAGGAAAAGGTGCTTTCAGGAAAAGAATTACCGAGATGGGATTTATTGTCGGCAAAAAGATAAAAGTCCTGAAGAAAGCTCCAATGCAAGACCCTATTGAGTATAGCATTATGGGATACAATATCTCTATCCGTAAACAGGAAGCAGAAATGATTATTGTTAGTAAAACTAAAAATAATTATAATGTTGTAAATAATCCTGAACAATCCTTTCTTATGGAAGAGCCTTACCCTGAAACATACATAAAAGAACCAAGCAAAGGCAAAATAATTAATGTAGCGCTGGTAGGCAATCCTAATTGCGGTAAAACTACTCTTTTTAACCTCGCATCCAAATCTAAAGAGCGTGTCGCTAATTATGCAGGCGTTACGGTTGACTCAAAAGAAGCAATATTTACTTACAAAGATTATACAATAAAACTTGTTGATTTACCGGGTTCTTATTCCCTGTCGTCCTATTCACCGGAAGAACTTTATGTAACTGACTATATTATTAATGATAAGCCTGATATAGTTATAAATGTAATTGATGCCGGTAATATAGAGCGCAACCTATATCTCACTACACAGTTGTTAGATATGAACTTAAAGGTAGTAGTCGCTTTAAATATGTATGACGAATTATTAAGGAGCAGGGATAAATTTGATTTTAAAAGCTTAGCTACGATGTTAGGCATACCCTTCATCCCTATTGTCAGTACCAAAGGCAAAGGTATTGAAAAACTTTTACAGGCTATTATTGACAAGTATAATTTACCTGAAAAAGATAGAAAGCAAGTTAAAATTTATCATAGCGAGGACCTTGAATATTCTATTGAAAAAATTGAAAAAGAAATAGTTAAACTTAATCCCCGCTTAGAAATAAACCCGCGCTTTCTTGCTATCAAACTCTTAGAAAAAGATAAATATAGTTTAAAATACCTAAGTGCTAATCTTAAAACCTCAGAACAGGAAAGGCTTAATCAAATAACCGCTAATGAGAATAACAAACTTGAAAAACTTTATAATAAAGAAGTATCTTCCTTAATAGTAGATGCCAAATATGGCTTCATCAGCGGAGCGCTAAAAGAGACATATACTCCTTCAAAAAAAGTAAACAGACAAAAACAACTTACTGAAAAAATAGATAATTTCCTAACCCATAAATTACTTGGTATTCCTATATTTTTCGCTATTATCTGGTTAAGCTTTTATACAACTTTTTATATAGGCAAATACCCGATGAATTGGATGGAAAGTCTTGTAAATATGCTTTCAGACTTAATTTCTTCAAGACTACAGCCTAATATTTTGAGAGATTTTCTTGTTGACGGTTTGATAGGTGGCGTAGGAGGTGTAATTATTTTCCTGCCTAATATAATGATACTTTTCTTCTTCATATCGCTGATGGAAGACACTGGCTATATGAGTCGCACAGCCTTTCTGATGGACAAAGCGATGCATAAAGCTGGCTTGCACGGCAAATCCTTTATCCCACTATTGATGGGCTTCGGCTGTAATGTGCCTGCTATAATGGCAACTCGTACTATCGAAAGCAAACGCGACAGATTGCTTACTATGTTTATCATCCCTTTTATGTCGTGCAGCGCAAGACTACCTGTTTACATACTTATAATCTCGGCATTTTTTCCCTTTTATAGAGCTAATATATTGTTTCTGATGTATATCATTGGTATTGGCGCCGCCCTATTTACTGCTATCATTTTTAGCAAAACAATATTTCGCAAAACCGATACACCCTTTGTTATAGAGTTGCCACCTTACAGAATACCCACTTTCAAAGCTATTATCAAACATAGCTGGTTCAAATCTTCTTATTTTCTAAAAAAAATGGGCGGCACTATCCTCCTCGCCTCTGCTATTATATGGGCGCTTGGCTATTTTCCAAGAGATAAAAAAATAATTTCCGAATTTGAATACAAAACAAAATCAATTGAAATTCAATACTTAACTAAAATCCTTAAAAATAAGGATATTTCTGTGAAAACAGCTTTAATAAAAACTAAAGAACTTGAATTAAATAATTTAGAAATTGAAAAACAAGGCTTATTGCTTGAACAATCATTCATTTCGCGCATAGGCAAATTTATTCAGCCTGTCTTCGCTCCTCTCGGCTTTGACTGGAAAATGACTGTCAGCATCATTACTGGTCTGGCTGCCAAAGAAATAGTTGTAAGTTCAATGGGCGTTCTTTATCAGGCTGCTCCCTCTGATAGCGGTATTGACCAATCTCTCGCTGCCAAACTGCAAAAAGAGCAAAAAGTAAATAAAACTCCCCTCATTACTTATTTTGGCTTTATGATATTTATACTGCTATATATTCCCTGCTTCGGTACTATCATAGCCATTCAGAAAGAAACAACCCGCCTGAAATGGACGCTCTCAATTGCTGCTTACACCATACTAATCGCCTGGCTCTTTACCTTTATTGTTTATAATATAGGTATCCGACTATAACAACCAGTTAAGCGGTGCGTCCAGGCCGTTAAATGTTTCACATTTTGTAAATGTGAAACATTTAATAATATTTACCCAGTTAAGCGGTGCGTCCACGCTTAGTACAGTCCAAAGAAATTTATCTTAATTGCCTTAAAAACATTTGTATAGTATTCTCCAATCCAAGATAAAGAGCAGAGCAAATAAGAGCGTGCCCTATAGATACTTCAAGCAAATTATATATATTATCTTTAAAATATTTTAAATTTTGAAGGCTTAAATCGTGCCCTGCATTTAATCCCAATCCCAATGAAGCTGCAAGTCTGGCTGCTTCAATATAGGGTTTAATAGCTCTTTCCCTATCTTTATCATAATATTTGGCATAAGCTTCAGTATATAATTCTATTCTGTCTGTTCCAGTATCTTTACTATGCTCAATCATCTTATTATCAGTCTCTATAAAAATAGAAGTTCTTATATTATTTTTCTTAAACTCCGAAATAACCTCTTTAAGAAAACTTTTATTCTTTATTGTATTCCAGCCTGAATTAGAAGTAAGAGCATCTGGCGGATCAGGCACAAGTGTTACCTGCGCCGGTTTTACTTCCATTACCATATTAATAAATTTCTCCGATGGATACCCTTCTATATTAAACTCCGTATTCAATTTAGATTTAAGCATATAAACATCATTATATCTTATATGCCTCTCATCCGGACGCGGATGAACTGTTATGCCCTGCGCTCCGAAACGCTCTATATCAAGCGCTGCCTGCAACAAGTCAGGAATATTGCCGCCTCTTGAATTGCGCAATGTTGCTATTTTATTTATATTTACGCTTAATTTTGTCATATTATTTATAGTTTATTGTTGGGTATTGGGTATTGGATATTGCTACTCGCTACCAACTACCCGCTACTCGCTACTCACTATTGGGTAGCTGGTATTTAGCTTAAAATAGTATTAATATTATAAAAATTATTAATTTTGCAAAACTATATAATTTCACAGAATCAAAACAAAAAATACTTTCACGTGCAGGCAAAAGATTTAACAAGTAATACCATAATTCCGCTGAAGACATCGGACACAGGGAAATACGCCCTGGAAATGATGGCAGAGTATAAAGTATCTCATTTACCTATTGTAAATGATGTTGAATTACTTGGATTAATTTCCGAAGCAGATATCTATAATCTTAACAATATTAACGCAGCTATAGGAAATCACAAGCTCTCCATAACGAAACCTTATGTTAAGCAGAGCCAACATATTTACGACATAATTAAAATATTC
>JAGODS010000235.1 GCA_017998135.1 Bacteroidales bacterium | reverse complement strand
ATATTAAAGAAGGTATTTTGCAAAATGACCCCTTTAACATCTTAGATACTGAAGGGATTGGGCAGCTTATTGAAATTGCTGTTCAAAAAGGCAGAAAAACAAGAAAGGATATTAAAATCGGTATTTGTGGCGAACACGGTGGAGAACCTGCTTCTGTTACGTTTTGCCATAAATTAGGTTTCAGCTACGTCAGTTGCTCCCCTTTCCGCGTTCCTATCGCTTCCCTTGCTGCTGCTCATGCTGCCATTCTTGACAAAAAGTCTAAAGCTAAAAAATCTAATTAATTTTTTTATTTTTCAAACCTAACAGGTATCTTAATCCTGTTAGGTTTTTTTATTATAATTAACTTATTTTTAAATTAAATCATTAAATTTATGTCTTGCTGCAAAAATAATAAATGTTCTAAATCTTTACCGGACCTTTCTTTATATGGTATTAAAAATGTTAAAGATATTTTTTACAATCTTTCATATAATGAGCTTTTCAATCACGAGACCGCTCCTGAGCTTGAGGGTTTTGACAAAGGCTTTGTTACTAATACAGGTGCCGTTAATGTTGATACAGGCGTATTTACAGGACGCTCTCCTAAGGACAAATATATTGTTAAAGAGAAGCTCTCTGAAAATAATATATGGTGGACTAATCCTAACAGGAAAAGCTCCGATAATAAACCTATTTCTGAAGATATTTGGAAACAACTTCTATCTCTCTCCCAAAATCAACTTAGCGGGAAAAAACTTTATGTTACTGATGCTTTTTGCGGTGCTAATATAAACTCTCGCCTTAAAATTAGAGTTATCAGCGAAGTCGCCTGGATGTCACATTTTGTTAAAAATATGTTTATCAGACCTTCTGATGAGGAGCTTATAGATTTTACTCCTGACTTTGTTTTGCTTAATGCCTGCAAAACTGTTAATCCTGATTGGAAAGAACAGGGCTTAAACTCTGAAGTCTTTGCTGCTTTTAATATTAAAGATAGATTGGCTGTTATTGGTGGTACCTGGTACGGTGGCGAAATTAAAAAAGGTATGTTCTCTATTATGAACTATTTTCTCCCTCTTAAAGGTATCGCTTCTATGCACTGCTCCGCTAATATGGGTAAAGATGGTAATACTGCTATTTTCTTCGGTTTATCTGGCACAGGCAAAACTACTCTTTCAGCCGACCCTAAACGTCTCCTGATTGGTGATGATGAGCACGGCTGGGATGACGACGGTATATTCAACTTTGAAGGGGGTTGTTATGCTAAATGTATTAATTTAAGTAAGGAGAATGAACCTGATATTTTTAATGCTATTCGCAGGGATGCTTTATTAGAAAACTTAATGTACGACAGCAAAACCGGTGAAATTGATTTTAAAAACCTTGCTAAAACCGAAAATACTCGCGTTTCTTACCCTATTTATCATATTTCTAACATTGTTAAACCTGTTTCTAAAGGCGGGCATCCTAAAAATATTATTTTTCTTACTGCTGATGCTTTCGGCATTTTACCCCCCGTTGCTAAATTATCTTACGACCAGACTATGTACCATTTTCTTAGCGGTTATACTGCTAAAGTTGCCGGTACCGAAAGAGGTATCAAAGAGCCTACGCCTACTTTTTCTTCCTGCTTTGGAGCTGCTTTCCTGCTTTTACATCCTACTGTTTATGCTCAGGTACTTGCTAAAAAAATGAAACAACATAACTCTTCCGCTTTCCTTGTTAATACCGGCTGGATTGGCGGTCCTTACGGCGTTGGTAAACGTATTGACATTCCTTCTACCAGAGCTATTATTGATGCTATACTTGATGGGTCTATACTTAATTCTCAATATGAAGAACTGCCTGTCTTTGGTTTAATGATTCCCAAAACTGTCAATAATGTGGATAGCAAAATATTAAACCCCCGCAATCTCTGGTCTGTCAAAGAAGATTGGGATAGGGCTGCTATTAATCTTGCTCAAAAATTTATTAATAATTTTAATAATTATACTGATAATGACGAAGGCAAACGCTTAGTTAACGCTGGTCCTAAAATTGATCTTTAAAAAAACTGATTCGAATTTATTAATAGCCACGAGCTGAATAGCCATAAACTCAATAGCCACGAGCTAAAGCTCGTGGCTTACAGCGACACTCCAATCTCGGCTTTAGCCAAAATTTTAAATTAAACAAATTAGCTAATCTATAATCTAATTACCTTAGTATAATATATATTATTTTCTGTTTTTACTTTTAATATATAAAAGCCTTGCTTTAGATTAACTATATTTAATCTCATTATATTACTGTTTTCTGTCTTAAATTCTCTGATTGTTTGACCGTCCTGGTTGATTAGTGTTGCATTTCCTGTTTTTAAAGGGAGTTGAATATATATATTTTCTCTAAATGGGTTAGGATATACTTTTATAATATTTTCGTAATTATTATTAACTTCTGTTACTCCTGTGTATTTTACACAAAATTTTATACTGACTGAATCTTTAAAATTACACCCGCTTACTAATCCGACTTGATTATTATTTGATACCAATTCCACAAAGCCTGTATCTGTTTTTGATTCACACATTCCATCTCCAAAATTATCATAAAGAATAAATGTATAACATCCGTCGGCTAAGCAATATTCATTACTATGTAATTTAGATTTTTCCAGATTCCCATTTGTAAAAATTACTTTACCTGTTGAATCCTGCATCTTCCAGTTTGTCTCTTCAGGGTATTTATCTGTTTTTAAATTTATCAATAATTGAGTACCTTGTATAGATTTGAATTTAATTGATGAACTATCATTGGTCTTATTCATATCTGTTTTATTATTAAGTTTATCAAGCCATACTTCTAAATAATTAATCCCTGTCTCTGCTTCCAGCTTTTCAAGATTTATCTTTGCTGAATATAAATATTTTAATGTTCCTGTCCAAATGTAACTATTTAAATTTCCTTTATTTATTCTGTATTTAATTTCTATTTTATTTATTTCTTCTGCTCCGTTATTTTTTATTGTTATGGTAGGTTTTACATAGTTGTCGCATATTGTTTGGCCATCTGGTAGATTAATTTTTACTGATGCATCAAGCGCCAGTTCCGGCATATTGAAATCCTTGCCTTTCATTGATTTTATTCCTGTATTATCAGGATCTAACCAGTGTTTAAGCTGCATTTCCAGTGCTGAGGACTTATCATAAGAATAAGCAAAACATCCAAAATTATCATCTGTTTGGCTCACACAAGATGCTGATCCTCCGTGCAATTGTCCTATTACCTGATGCTGCTTATTATATAAAGCTGCTCCGGATGAGCCCTGTTCTGTTGTCCCTTTTTCCCAGTTACCTACTGTCCAATGCGAACCGAGTACTCCTGAATCCCAATCTGATAATTCTATCGTTCCATAATCAAATGAGATTTTTTTTATATCCCCGCTCGGGTGATGTATGCTTATACAACTGTCTGACGCTTCTGTTGTTGCCGACCAGCCTGAATAGTAAACATTATATGATGGTAGTGGTGTGCTTGATAATTCTAATAAACTAAAGTCTGATATATAACTACTCGCTTTTAGTTCGGCTCCGGTTATGGACATATTCAATGGTCCGTCAGTTTGCGAGCAATCGGGACTTTCATAATTAAATATAAACACTAATGTTCCTATGGTTTCTCCATCTGTACAATGCTTCGCTGTCAACATATACGGCGTCCCATCAGCTTTGGCATTATTCAACAATGTGCCAGTACAAATTCTTTTATTATAATCTGTTAATATCATTGCTACTGCTTTTTTTTCCTGCTGCCAGTTCGCTCCTTCTTCACAATTTATATTTATATTACATTTTCCCGATCCTCCAAACCCTTTTGCTGCTTTCCACAAATCTTTATATCCGTGAATTATCTTTGATATATTTAAAATTTCTTTATACCCTGTTTTGTTCTCAGCTTTTTTATCATAATTATATTTTCCCGGCTCATAATATTCAATTATTATAAATGACCCTCTCAGTAATGTTGTCGCAAAGCTCTTATCGTCCCTGTTATTTATACTTGTAAAAGCTCCTAATATTTCTGTGCAAGTTTTATTATATATAAAAAGTTTTGCTCCCTCTGCTAAATTATATTTATTAAAAATCAGGTTTAATGAGTACGCATTTTTTGATTCTATTGCTAATTGCCAAAGCCTATCCCCATTGGCTAAGTTTTGCCATTTTCCCGAATTTACAGGGTTTAATTCAACATCTATATCGATTCCAAATCTATAAGCTACTGTTTTAGTTGCTGACTCAAGACTATCCTCCTTTAAAAGCTGTATTGTATCTACAACAGGCAATGTAAACACAGGTACTCCTTCGCTTAATCCCCTGTTTAATATGCCCATTGGTA
>JAGODS010000010.1 GCA_017998135.1 Bacteroidales bacterium | reverse complement strand
CTTATTTTCCCGGTACTTATTCCAAAGGTATTTTTCCACCTGAAAATGCCTTTTCTTTACGTATGATACCGGCGCTTAAGGACGAAGGTATTGAATGGGCTATTGTGGATAATATACATTTTGACAGAGCTTGCAATAGCTACCCTTTCAGTACCAGCGGCAATCTTTATGAGCCTAACAAAGCCGATATTATAAATCCCAATCCCAATGACTGGAAAGCTCTTAAAGATTTGTGGGCTGGCACCCCTGTTTCAATCAAATGGGGGCATACACCTCATTTTGCTCAATATATAGATCCTGCTACCGGTAATATTTCAAAAATAATAGTAGTTCCCGGCTCGCGTTATCTTGGTAATGAAGATGGCAGAGGCGGCTTCGGCGCCTTACAATACGAGAAAGTAATGAGCCAATTTGAAGAACTAAATACTGACCCTAAACATCCTATACTTATTGTCCTGCCTCACGATGGAGATAACTATGGCGGCGGCTCTGACGGTTACTACGGCAGTAACTTTGACGGCTTTGTCGATTGGGTTAAAAACAATTCTTCCCGGTTTGTCTGCACTACAATACAAGACTATCTGCAAAAATTCCCTCCTGATGAAAACGACATAATACACATCGAACCCGGCAGTTGGAGCGGCGCTGACAACGGCGACCCTGAATTTAAAAAATGGAATGGCGACCCCGACAAAGGCACTGGCTATAGCCCTGACCGCAATAGCTGGGGCGTAGTTACAGCCGCCAAAAACTATTTTCTTACTGCCGAACAGATTGACCCAAACAATGCAAATACCAAAGACGCCTGGAAATTTTTACTTGTATCCGAAACCAGTTGCTACTGGTATTGGGATAACTCGGAAGATGGCAAATGGGACTCACATCCAACCCGCGCCTGCAACGAAGCTGTTAAATACGCTGTCAATGTTACTAATGGCGGTAACGACCTGACTCCGCCTACTATTTATCTCCCCCAGCGTGAACCCTATAATCCCGGCGGCAAAGAATGGAATGTCGCTCAAGCCTCCGATTTTACTGTCTGGTCTTATGTCTATGATTTATCAGGCTTGCAATCCGTTCAACTTAAATACAGGTTAGATAAAGATGGTATTAATTCCTTACAGACAAGTGATAATGAAACATATTCAGGCGGCGCTGATGTAGATGAATGGCTAAATATAAATATGGACAGCAAAACAATAGCTTCAACTACCAACCCCTCCCCTACTTATAAAGCAGCGGAATACTCGGCTATGATTAAAGGTATTAACAATAAACTAATAGATTATTATATAGAAGCCAAAGACAATAAAGGCAATATCGCCAGGTCGTCTATAGAGCACGTCTGGGTTGGCGAAGGTGGCGGACCCAACCCGCAGACAGGCGTTTACTGGACTCCTGCCAACCCTACCAAAGACGATACTATTACTATTACAGTTTCAAATGCCAGCCAGGGCGGGAAACTCCACTGGGGCGTTAATAATGAAACAAACTGGGAAAAACCGGTTGAGAACTACTGGCCCCCAAATTCAACTCTTTTCAATGGCACAGGTCCGGCTGTTCAATCCAAATTCAACGGTCCTGATGCTTCAAAAAATCTTACTATCAAATTAGGTCCTTTTAATAATCCCGCTCAAAACGTTACAATGATTCCTTTTGTTATTAATTACGACGATAACAGTTGGGATAATAACAGCGGCAAAAACTATATAATTACAATAAATACAGGAACCATAGGCAATGTATCCTGGAAACCTATCAACCCGACTACAGACGATATTATAGAAATAACTGTCAGCAATGCAACCAAGGGTGGCAAACTCCATTGGGGTGTAAATTATAGCGGCAGCACCTGGCAGAAAGCCCTTGAAGCCTATTGGACCCCCGGTTCAACTTTATTCAACGGAACAGGACCCGCTGTTGAATCCCCTTTCACAGGACCTGACGGAGATAAAAAACTGAAAATTAACCTTGGACCCTTTAATAATCCAGCTCAGGAAGTCAGCTCTCTCGCCTTTGTTCTGCACTACGACGACAACACCTGGGACAACAACGACAGCAAAGACTTTCATATACCTGTTACCAAAACAATTATCTCTAACAATAATTCAACTTTCAACTTTCAATATTCAAAATTATCAATATATCCCAATCCTGCCAAAGAAAAAGTATGGGTAATAATAAACCTAACGGGTTATGAAAACCTGTTAGGTTTAAATACTCAGTTAAATATCTATGATCTTACAGGCAAACTTATTAAAACCCAACCGATAAACAACCCTGAATACCTCTTAGACATTAAAGATATAAAACCGGGTCTCTACTTCATAGAAATCAACTCCAACAATCAAATACTAAGAAACAAACTGTTTGTCAGATAAAAAAAGCTAATAAGTTTTAGAAAGCAGAAGTTTTTTTTGACTAAGTGGTTGTTAAAATTTTATTATTTTTGCAAAACCATTCTTAAAAATACGTCTTTATTAAATATGCTCTGCACAGGTAACAGATTTAATACTGATTTTTACTAATAAACTTATATTTACTATTAAACGAAGGAACTTGCATTTCGTTTTTAGAACAGGGCAATGCGGAACTCCTGACTTGAATAGTAAATATATTTCTTTCAAAAGAAAAGAAGCTAAGCTTTTTGAAAAAGCTTAGCTTCTGTCTATATTCTGAATTTATTTTTTCAGCACTATATATTCCCAGGGTTTAAGGTTAAGGGAGAGTTTACGGTCTATTTTGCTTTTGATATTAGTAAAGATATTTGTATATTCACCGCCGGGAATACTGTCTTTTATAGATATCTTCTGAGATTTTGGCGACATATTAAGAATAGTCAGTATAGAATTATCTTCTTTTGTTCTTGTGAAAGCAAAGACAGCTTTATCTGCGCCTGTTTTAAGACGTAAAAAATTACCGCCAAAAGCGCCGTTCCATAAAGCTTTATTATCTTTCTTGAGTTTATTAAGAGTAGTATAAAAATTATTTAATTTATAATCGCCCCATTTAATACTGTCCACATCAAAGAATTTTAATCTTTTGTTTAAGGCTGTTTCCTGTCCTGTATAAATAAGGGGCATACCGGGGAAAGTGTAGCAGAATACGGCAAAAGTCTCGGCTCCCTTGCCCATACGTTCATATTCGGTGCCTTTCCAGGAGTTTTCATCGTGGTTAGAGGTGAACTGCATACGATAGTAATCGGTCTTATAATTTTTAAATTCTTTTTTGCAGTATTTATCTAATTTAGCGACATTGGTATCTCCTTTTGCAATAGAGTTAAGAAGGAAATGCAATTCCCAGGCATAAGTCATATCAAAGGCGAACTCGTGGAGTTTAGTGTCTTCGGCTTCAGCGAGCATAAAAACAGGTTTAACCGAGTCGAGTGCAGCGCGTGCATCATTCCAGAAATCAGTAGGCACCATACCTGCCACATCGCAACGATAGCCGTCAATATCAGCTTCTTTAATCCAAAATTTAAGAGCGTCTATCATATATTTTCTTAAATCCTGATTGTCATAATTAAGGTCAGCGACATCAGACCAATCATCAACAGGCGATTTTATTTTGCCTAAAGAATCTTTGGTAAACCAATCGGGATGTTCTTCAATAAGTTTATTATCCCAAGCAGTATGATTAGCGACCCAGTCAAGGATAAGATACATACCTTGAGCGTGCACTTGTTTAACTAATTCTTTGAAATCTTCCATAGTACCATAATCAGGGTTAACTGCAAGATAATCCTTAACGGAATAATAACTTCCTTTAGAGCCTTTACGATTTTTTTCGCCAATAGGATGTATAGGCATTAACCATAAAATATCAACGCCCATAGCTTTGAGCCTGGGCAAATGCTTTGCAAAGCCTTTAAAATCGCCTGAAGGAGAAAATTGCCTTATATTGACTTCATAAATATTGGCAGTTTTTGTCCATTCAGGGTGTTTAACAATCTGGTATTCTTTTTTAACAGTTTCTTCTTTTTGTTTCTTACTTTTGCAAAAAGGAAAAATAAAACTAAACATAATTATAAAAATTAAAAGAATTTTGAATGATGAATGATGAATGATGAATGCGTTCTTCTTTTTTAAAAATGATTGTTGATTTTTCATATTGATTGATTTTGATTAATTTATTTGATATTGATGATTTTTGTATGTTTTACTTTTTCTATACGAGAAACTTTAGAAGGAATTTTATTTCTTAGTTAAAATTTCAAATGAATAAGGTTTAAGAGTAAATTGTAAATTGTTATCTTTGAGTTTAAAATCCGATGCAAAATTATTAAACAAATTAATATCTTTATATTTTTCAGGAATTTTAACATTTATAGTCTTTGTATTTTTATCTTTATTAAAAGCGATGATAGTGATTTTATCAAAATAAGTTCTTGCAAAAACGAAAGTTTTATCGCTAACTTCTAATATTTTGGTATCGCCATAAATAAGAGCGATGTCAGAACGTCTGAGCCTGATAAGTTTTTCGGCAATATTTTTGGTTCTTTTTTCAAAATTACTAAGATTCTCAAACTTCATCATCCTGCGATTATCGGGGTCATTAGCACCAGGCATACCAATATCGTCGCCATAATAAATAATAGGAATACCAGGAACAGTCATAATGAAGGCAGTGAGCGCTGATAGTTTATAATAGCCAACAGTATCCATAACTTTAATATTCCTGTTCCAGCCTGCTTCTTTATCATCTTCATTAAAAGCGAGGTCGCCACTGGCAAGGCTTATAAAACGAGGCAGGTCGTGGTTGCCTGTAATATTACCCATCAGGTTATGACTTCCATAATAATCAAAAGTTTCCTGCAATGAGTTTTTAAGTTTATCGAAAGATTCGCCATCAATAGCGAAAACAGAGCGGGCATCAAAATAAAGATTAAAATCAAACTGTGCGTCAAGCTTACCTGAATTAATATAAGAAGCAATAAGTTCCCTGCTGCCGAAAGTTTCGCCAATCTGATAGACTTGCCTGTTAGTTTTATTCACTACATCGGATTTAATCTTTTCAGTAAGTCGTCTCCAAAAGACTTCCGGTATATGTTTGGTGGCATCGTGCCTATAGCCGTCAATACCATAATTTAAAGCCCAAAAAATAGCAGAATCACAAGCCATCTCAACTACTTCCTTCCTGTTAAAATCAAGAGTAGGAAGAAAAGTATCAAACCAGGTAGTAAGTCTTTGCTCTTCCCATATACGTATGTTTTTCCTACCGTCAGGCAGATCTAATTGAGTAATCCAGTCGGGATGTTGTTTATAAATAGGATGCTGTATATGAACGTGATGAGAAACATAATCCAATATAATATTAATATTCTGATTGTGAGCTTCGTCAACCAATTGCTTAAATTCATTTTCCGTCCCAAAACGTGTATCTACTTTAATTGAAGAAATAGGCCAGTAGCCGTGATAACCCGAATATTTCCTGTGAGGAGCAGGAAACTCAACAAAAGCTTCGTAAGGATTTTGAGAAATAGGTGATAACCAGATAGTATTAATTCCAAGCTCTCTAAAATATCCCTCTTTAAGTTTCTTGAGCACACCGGCAAGGTCGCCGCCGTAATAATTGGCTTTTGGTAAGACATCGGGGTCTTTAACAGGCTTATCATTATTTTTATCTCCATTACAGAAACGATCAACCATAAAAAAATACATAATCATAGATTGAAAATCAGAACGCTTGAGAGTTGCAACGTTAGAAATGACATTACCCTGTTGCAGAGGAATAAAAATATCATTTGAGACTCCATATTTATTGACAGCCCAGGCTCTGATATAAGAACGGTTTAAGGCATAAGCTTCGGCAGGTAATTTCACTGTAATTTTATTATCCTTAAAGCTGACAAACTTGTAGCCGAGACGACTATTCTGCCAATAAACAAAAACCTGTTCAGGATTATTTTCACATAAAAGAGTTAATTTTTCAGCTTTAAACTCTCCGGTAGATAGAACAGGAACTAACTCCTGGTCAGCTTTATTTATATTAAGAACCGAATTAAACCCTCCAATATTATTATCAGCTTTCACGGGATTAGCAGGGTCAAGCATCCACTTGCCGTCAATTACAAGCTGGTAGCTATACCTGCCTGGATATAAATTAAGTGTAGTCTGCCACTTAGAATTAATAAAACTTAACTCCGAAGCAGAAGGGTTCCAGCTATTAAAATCACCAGCAAGCTGAACTTTCTTATAAACATTAGTACCTGGATTTAAGACAAAATTATAATTAATTTTATTTGATTTAATAGCAGGAATTGAATAGGGAAAGCCCTTTATCCAGACTTTAATTTCAGAGAAAAAAGCTATATTATTAATATCGGCTTCTATGGTCAGCGTTTTATTGCCCTCGCTCAATTTATATTTAAAAGACTTCTCTAAGCTAACAGAATCAATCTTAGATAAATCCTTAAAATAATCTGTAAGTACAATATCATTTGTACCATTTTGAATAACGACAGGAGTTGCAAGACCTGTCAAATCATTAGTAGCAGGATAATTAACCCTGTCCCTGCATCCTGTAAATACAGTTAATACTGATATTATCAGCAGATAAAATATATGTCTATTCATAAGAAATTTTTTGCTAATCTCAATTAATCAGTCCACATCTTTAACGAAGAAGACGAGAGCGGCAGCTATAATCATAGATACACCGCCAAGAACAAGAGCATAAACAGCTTCGCCCAGAAATAAATGTTTGGTAACAATTCCGAGAATGCTGGCAGCGCAGATCTGGGGAATGACTATAAAAAAGTTAAAAATACCCATATAAACCCCCATCTTTTTGGCAGGAAGTGCGCCTGCAAGAATAGCGTAAGGCATTGACAGTATGCTCGCCCAGGCAAGACCGATACCCATCATTGGCAGTATTAATAATTCCGGCGTTTTAATAATATATATAGATGCAAGACTTATACCTCCGGCAACTAAGGAAATAATATGAACAGTCTTGCGGTTGGTATATTTTGCAAGTATGGGTAAGAGAAAAGAGACTAAAGCAGCAAAACCATTATAAATTGCAAAAAGAATACCTACCCAGTTTGCGCCCCTGTTAAATAATTCTGATGTAGTATCTGTTGTGCCGTAAATATGCTTGGTAACTGCTGAAGTAGTATATATCCACATAGCGAATAATGCGAACCAAGTGAAAAACTGGACAAAAGACAGTTGAAACATTGTCTTAGGCATAGAAAACATATCGGTAATAATCTCAGTTAATCCATTAGTTTTTTTATTTTTGAGAAAAAAACCTGCGATAAGTTGAATAAACCCAAAAAAGACTATACCTCCGGATAATACAAACAACTCTTTATCCGATTTAAAATAGTTTAACAAATAAGATAAAATCAAACCGACAATAATCCAGATTAATCCGTTTCTTGAGAAACGGAAGGCATTTGAGAAATGAGAATTTAGAATTGGAAATTGAGTATTTTTATCAATTTCCTTAGTTTCAGCAATTTTATTCTTATTGTCTTCAGAATAAAGTTTTAGTTCTTCGGGAGAATATTCTTTAGAGCTTATAACTGTCCATAAAACAGCAAGGAAGAAAATAACTGCTCCTATATAAAACGATAATTTAACTGACATTGGAATTATGCCTTCAGGTGCAGTATTGGGAATATTAAGAACATTTGTCAACAGATAAGGCAGAGCAGAACCGACAACAGCTCCAGTGCCGATGAAAAAACTCTGCATAGCAAAGCCTTTTGTTCTTTGTTCGGAAGATAACATATCGCCTACAAAAGCTCTGAAAGGTTCCATAGATACATTAATAGATGCATCCATTATCCAGAGCATTCCGGCTGCTACCCATAAAACAGGGGAATTTGGCATTATAATCAAAGCAAGAGAAGCGAGAATAGCACCTGTAAGAAAATAAGGACGCCGCCTGCCTAAACGATTCCAGGTATTATCGCTCATATACCCTATTATTGGCTGTATAAGTAAACCAGTAATCGGAGCAGCAATCCAGAGTATTGGAATATCTTCTATTTTAGCGCCAAGAGTTTCAAATATTCTGCTTACATTAGCATTTTGCAAGGCAAAACCAAATTGTATGCCAAGAAAACCGAAACTCATATTCCATATCTGCCAAAAATTAAGATGCGGTTTTTTCATAAAATATAGATTAAAACTAAATACACACTACTCACTGATAAGAGTGATTTTGCTAATTTGTGTTTTATTATTTATAGTTACAGATAATAAATAGATACCCTGAGAAAGCCTTTTATTAGAATTATTAGAACCGTCCCAGAATAACCTGTGTTCGCCTGCTTCAACATTTCCGTCAAAAAGAGTCTTCAGCTCCTGACCAGTCAGATTAAAAACTTTTACAATAATTTTTGCCTTTTCCAATGTAGAATAGTTAATAGTTGTTAAGGTATTAAAGGGATTAGGGAAAACACTGATTAATTGAGAGCTTTGATTAGCAGGCGATTGAATACCAACAGTAGGTACTTTTAAGTCAGGTTTTGGAAGTTTAACATCAGTATAGATATGAAATTCACCAGGTTTATAATCTATATAGAAATTCTTGCCAGCAGTCTGTCCGTCTGAAATACTTATACTATCCTGAGTAAAATAATCATACCATTTACCAGCTTTGGTAAACTCAGGCCAAATCGACTTTGGCTCTACACTAAAATTACCAACAATAACAGCCGACATATTAGAATTAACATAACCATCGTCCCAGAGACGAAGCCTTTTATCGTAATTACCTGCGTAAAGCTCAAAATTAGAAGTTTTAAAAAGAGAATAAGATGTTTTTAATTTATTAAGAGCTGAATAAATTTTATATAATCTAAATCTGTCAGGATCCTGAAGATAATTCCATTTAGCAGGCTTAGGCATTGTACGCGTCTCCGGAGTTGATGAATTGCCGGGCCAATAAATAGAATAATCATAACCTGTTTCACCAAACTGCCATATCATCTTAGGACCAGGAATTGGAATAAACAACGATGCAATAAGAGCCATACGCTCTAAAGCCACAGATTTATCTTTGGTGCTATAATCACCCTTTTCATTACCATAATTAAGACAACGGAACATATTTCTTTCTTCATCGTGACTTTCCATATAACCAATAAGGTTGTGTGCCCACCAGTTTCTGGATTTAATAGAAACATTCCAGGAAAAGTCATCACCCTGTTGTAGCCAACCCATTGCAGCCTGCCCATAAGAAAAATTAGCATTTCCCCAAATCATAAAACCATTATTATGAAGCTCAGTCTCTTCATCATTATTAGCAAAATGTTCAAGAATAAAAAAAGTATTAGGATGTTTTTTCCTGTGAACTTCAGCCATACGTTTAAGATAATATACCCTGTCAGTATCATATTGTCCCCAGGCGCCCACATCAGAACCGGTAAATTTATTGGTAAATCCTTTTGAAAGGTCAAAACGGAAGCCATCTACTTTATATTGCTCAACCCAATAATTAAGAACTGTATCCACAAAAAACTGGGTTTCAGCAGATGCGTGGTTAAAGTCGTAGAAATGGCCGTAAGGATGAGGAATTTCAACATTAAAATAAGGATTTTCAGGCTTTGTTCTTTTTTTATCTTTATCGTAATACAAATTCACAAACGAATTTTGACCGGAAGTATGATTAAGCACTATATCAAATATCACAGAAATACCATTTTTATGAGCTACATCAATAAGTTTTTTCAGGTCGTTCTTAGTACCATAAACTTTGTCAGGAGCAAAAAAGAAAGAAGGCATATATCCCCAACTTTCATTACCATCAAATTCTATAACAGGCATCAGTTCTATTGCTGTAATTCCGAGGCGTTTAAGATATTGTATGGAGTCGGAAACAAATTTATATGTATGTCTAATACTAAAATCTCTCACAAGCAACTCATAAATAATAAGGTCTCGGTTATCAGGCTTTTTAAAATCAGTAACCTCCCATTGATAAGGTGTCTGAGCAGTCTGAAGCACAGATACAATTTCATTAGTTTTCCCTTCAGGATAAGGTTTAAGATTAGGATAAATAACCTGAGCAATGCCTTTATCATTAAAAGGATCGAGCTGTTTATCCGCCCAGGGATCCGCAATTTTCAATTCAAAATCAACATAATATTGATAACTATATTCTTTCAATGGGGTTAGATTTTTAATCTGAATCCAGTAACGTTTTCCGTCAGTTGTTTTATTCATCAGGTACTCGGGTCTAATTTGCCAGTCCTGGCTATCATTATTAAAATCACCTATAACATAAACAAAATTCTTCATAGGAGCAAATAACTGAAGAATAACAGTATTATCATTAATATAATTTATGCCATCTCTAATACCTGCGGGCGGATTTTTGACTTCTGCAGTTTTCTGGACAATAAAATAAAGCGAATCTATAACTTCAGCACCACCATTAAACTGTTGAGCATTAAACTTAAGCCAATATTTACCAGTTTGTGTTGGGGTAATATTCCAGTTTAACAAAGTATCCGGTTGAGAAGTTTGGCTAACAAGATTTTTATCATAATAAAGTTTAATAGCTGCTTTTTGGTTTGATGCAACAGTAAATTTAAGATTTTCATTTATACTACAGTAAACAGGTATTTTCTTTGGAGCAATAAATCTTGCTGAAAATCCGCTTTTATAAATTGGTATATAAAAGTCGCTACCATCAGCATTTTTTCCGACTTTTGAACCATCTTTATTTCTGAAAACAAAACAAAGCTCATATAATTTTACCTTATTATTAAGCTTATAAAACTTCATAATATTAAAACTGAGTTTAAACAGATTATTGCCCAAACTTATAGTTTTAACAAATAATGAATCATTATCATACCAAAGAGCGGGTTTATACTTCCAATCGCCCATACTAACACTCATATCAGTAATGACTCCTGTATGAGCATAAACATTAGTTTCTCCGCTTAAAGATGCATTACCTTTAGAAGCATCATATATTATAATTATTGAATCCTCCATAGTAGGATAAAGAGGTGAATATTTTAATGCCTGTGCATTAGAATCTGAAATGAAGAAATGAAAATTGATAATTATCAATAGTAAAAAAAGATTTTTTTTCATAAATGTGTTTAAGTTGAATTTTGAATGTTGTATGTTGTATGTTGAATCCGGAGAACAATGCACGAACAATTAATTATAAAACAATTATTCGCTGACAGTCAATAATAGTATTGTTGTCAGAAATATTAATAAAATAAATACCCGGAAGAACTTTATTATTATGAATATCTCTTGCGTTCCATTCTAAAGAATGCATTCCGGCTCTTTGATAACCCTTGTATAAAGTTGAGACGTTCTTTCCTAAAGCATTTATTATGTTAACAGATAAATTTCCGCTATTAGCAATCAATCTATATGATATTTGAGTAAAATTACTAACCGGATTAGGATATATACCTGAAATCTGAGATTCAAAAATATCAGATTTAATATAAGTAGTCATATCAACCGAAAGCGGTAAAAACTCTGTTTCGGGGTCTGAGCTCTGAATAATATTGGGTTTACCTGTATGCAAATCTGTTATAAATAAATCATTACAACCATCATCTCTTCCTGAAAGAGTAGCATCTTCATTTCTGAAGACCAAGCCCATAGTATAAGCAATTTGCCCTGGCTGCATAACAGTGGACTGTACTGTTGCAGCGTCGTTCCAGTCTTTATTTATTTTATCAGGGTCACCGTAATAGTCTTCAATATAAAATTCAATAGACCAGACACCATTGCCTTCGTTTTTCATAAGACCTATACCGTCATCCTGCGGGTTTTCTCCCCAGTTACCCATAACGTGTTCCCAAACAAGTGAACCATAAGGAATAATCTGTTCCTTACAATATTTTTCGCCAGTAGTACAGACACCCGAATGTAAATATACCTTATTAACAGGTGATATGCCTCCTTCTGCATCAGCGCCCAAAGCACAATCAGGATTAATAAACTTTTTTGTATCAAGTACTAACTTGATAAAGGTCTTTTCCTGGCTATAAATTTTTGTAATTGCAATAGCTAAAAAGCCAATAATAATAAGGGGTATAAACTTTTTCATATTATATAAAATTAAAAATTATTAAAATACAAATTTAATCATTTTTATTTAATCAATTTAAAAGGTAATAAATCGCGAGAGTTATAATTTTTTGTATTATCACCTTTATAACTTAAAATTTCAATTATATAATCACCTGCCGACAAGCTTGAAATATCTAAAGAAATATTATTATTAACCAACTTAACACTTTCAAAATGTAAAACATTTAATTTTCCAGATAAATCAAAAATATTGATATAGATTTTTCCAGGCAATATAGTGTTAATTTTAATATTTAAGAAATCAGAAGCAGGATTGGGATAAATAGTAAAAAAAGAATCTTTTGTCTTTTCTTTAATACTATTAATAAGGACAAGCTTATTAAACACATCAGAGAAACACTGATTTTCAACTTTTAGAGAAATATAATATTGACCCGCCTCTTTATAGGTATAATTAACATCTCCTTTAGTTGTAAGATCTGTTTGATTATCGCCATCAAAATCCCAAAAATAATTTTCAGCATTTTTTGATAAATCTTTAATATAAACAACAAGATTATCTATTGACTCAACCGAAAAATTAGCATCTGCATAATCAATTAAATTAACACTTAACGAATCTATAGCAGAACATCCATAATCATCGGTTACAGTTAGTTTATAAACACCTGAACCTGAAATATCAAGGGATGAATTAGTTGAATTATCTGACCAGAGATAAGTTTTATAACCCTCCTGAGCCTTTAAAGTCAGGGTGTTACCTTTGCAAAATGTAGTATCATTACCTAAATTTAATGCAGGGCTTTCAGCAAGTTGTATGTTTATTGTATCTGAGAATAAGCAATTTGCTTTGCTAACAGTAAGAACGTATTGTCCTCCATTGAAAACAACAAGTTTAGAGCCTGTGGAATTATCAGACCATAAATATGAGTCAAAACCCTCACCTGCATCAAGGGTTAATGAGCTCCCTTTACATAATAATGTATCTTTTCCGAGATTGACTTCAGGTATTTGAATAGTTTCTATCTTAATCGAACCATATCCCTCACAACCGCTTTTAGTAGTAACAGTTACAGAATATGTCCCACTATCTGTTACCTGAAGATCCTGTTTTGTTGAATTATCAGACCATAAATAAGTCTTATAACCTACACCTGCATTAAGAATAAATACAGAGCCTTCGCATATAGCAGTGTCCTTGCCAAGTTTTATAACAGGCGGATCTTCTGTCTTAATATTAATAAAATCGTAGCCTTTGCAGCCGGCATCGTTTGTAACTGTGACGGAATAGGTCCCAGCCTGTGTGGTCTTTAATGTTGCTCCTGTAGAATTATCAGACCAAAGATAAGACTTAAAGCCCTGTCCCGGGGATAAGGTAATTTCATTACCCTTACATAAAGTTGAATCTTTACCGAGATTAATATCAGGGATAGCTGAAATATTAATATTGATAGTATCCCTGCCTTCACAGCCTTTATTATCAGTAACCAGAACCGAATAAGTTCCTTTGACAGAAACATTAAATTCAGGATTAGACGAGCCATCCGACCATTTAATAGCATTATAGGGACTCTCTAATTCAACAGCAGTAACTCCGTTAAAATAACTGTAAGGCGGACTAACAGCCATATTTACCCATATATCATTATCAGAGTCATCCTTACCTTTAAGAGTATCCTGGTTTCGAAACACAAGAAACAACCCATAAATACTGCTATCAGAAGAATAATTAAAATAAGACTGCGGGTGAATAGTAATTGTCCATAAATCAGTACCTGCTTTTTTCATCTGCCCTACCCCGTCATCTTTGCCCCAGTTACCGACAACATATTGCCAGCCACCGAATTTATGGAGTTCTACCCCAGAATGCATATAAACCTTAGAAGCGCCTTTAAGTTTAGTAATTCCTTTAGTAGCATCATAAGTTATTTTTAATGAATCATTAAAAGGTGAAATACTTAGACCTGTTTTAAGGTTTACAGTACCAAAGCCACAAATAGATGTGTCTTTGCCAAGATTTATATTAAAAGAACAAGCAGGAACTGATAAAGTAACTGCATCGGCTTTAGATGAAACATCAAATAAAGAATAATAATTATTATTATCAGTATAAAACCTATAATAATAATGTTGATTTTTTTCTAAACTATTATGAATAAAATTATCATAAGAACCTTTATAAACAACAACAGCATCACCGCAAATATCATTAACCCTGTATTCTTTACCTTGAATGGGGTCAGAAGTAGGTTCGGAAGCTTTCTTTGCAATAATAATTATACTTTTATAATTA
Source organism: Bacteroidales bacterium (assembly GCA_017998135.1). Lineage (GTDB taxonomy): Bacteria > Bacteroidota > Bacteroidia > Bacteroidales > JAGODS01 > JAGODS01. The sequence goes on along the minus strand of JAGODS010000010.1, from coordinate 6,768 downwards.
TTATCAGCTTTCCAACTAAGTTTTATTTGTGAAGTACCAATAGGGCTTGCAGTGCATAAAGTGGGTTTAGGCAGCGGATTAACAGTAATTTTATAAATTGGAGCAAAATTAACAGCATTACCCCAGATTTCATTATTAGCATAATGCCAGGCATCAGCAAGCTCTGCTTTAGCTCTGCCTGCATAATAAACATCTCCGGTTCCAAGAGCAGCAGGTAAAACAATATAAGTATGCACTCTTTTATTAGGTAGGGTTCCATCCTCAAACCATTCTGCCGGCAACCAAGTCCAGCTTGCAGGGTCAGTATTTGATTTTCCATAACCTATATCGCTAAAAGACCAGCTTGCCTGACCTATCTCCATATCTATCCAGAAACCCAGCTTATCTCCCAGATTACAAGTTTTATTTTGAGCAGTTAATAAATGCAGCCATATATCACCTTTAGATTTGCCTGACTGAGAATAGATATTAATTATAAAAAAAGCAGAAAGTAAAAATACTATAAATTTCTTCATAAAAATTTAATTTAAAATAAGACTAAGCAATTTAATGCTTAGTCTTATTGAATTTGAATTTTATTTAGCAGGTGAATAAGAACCATTAACATCACCGAAGAAGATAATGCGGAAGTTATGCAAAACATTATCATCTTTAACTTCAAACACTTCTTTTTCAACATACCAGGTTCCAGAAGGGAATTTCTTAATAATATTAATAAAATAACGGTTAATAAACAAGGCATCAATAGGAGTAATATTTCCATCCTTATTAACATCTGCAGCTTTTTCAAAAATCTTATCTGTAAATTTATATATTTTAAGAAAATACCTGTTGATATAAAGTGCATCGCTTGGCTGAATTGCACTTAAATTAGGAGTAGTTGAAATATGCACATCAACAATATATTTTCCGTTTTTAACATTATTAAAAATATAGCTGCCATTCTGATCAGTATATGTAGAATCTAATTTAACTAATGCATCAGTTTTCAAATAAACTAAAATATTTTTCATTTTTGACTGAGCTTTGTTGGCATAAGTAAGTGTTCCTTCTATTTTAAAATTTACTATATCAGAAACAATATATTCATAATTATTATTATTATTGTTATTAATACTTAAAGTAAAATAATCAACATTAATTTTAGTTATATCACCTATATAGTTAGAAGTAAAAGCATAGTAAGAAATAGTATCAGGTTTGGCAAATCCGGGTATAGATACAGAGCCCTGGAATTGCTCACTCAACTGATTAATTTCAATTAATTTGGATGTTGCCCATTTATCATTGGAATATCTTACAAAAACTCTTTCTCCTTGTGATAATGCTTTATTGAGAGTAAGTGTAACTATTGCTTCCTGATTAATTCCAACATTAGCAGACGGTACTTTAATAACAGTGTTTATTATAACAGGTTCATATTTTGTCTCAAGAACTGACATTGTATTATTTTCATTAGCTAATTCAGCTATAATAAAAGTATAATAATTCCCTTTAGACAAAGCTGTTTCAAGGTCTTTACTCCAGTCGCAATTATTACAATAATAAGCTCCTCCATCATAAATAGTATCAACATCTCTTGTTACGTTAGGTGCGTTACTGCCACTCCATTTATCATCATAATTAACTATATTATTTCTGAATAAATAAGGAGCTTTAGGATCAGTTGTATCGGATTTTAATGTAATAGCCCTAACAACTCCGCGCTCTTTCAAAATATAATCTTTCCAATCTTTACTAAACCTGCCACTAAGGATATTTGGACCTAAGGCAGGTGTAACTCCTTCAGCTTTTATAGTAAGTTTATTACTTATAAGCGGGTTGGTTGCTGTGAGTTCTGTTCCCATTACAGTAACAGAGAAATTAGTAGAGTCTTTATCAAAATTAGTTCCGTCAAAAGCTAAAGTAACTATGGCTGTGGTGTTTGTTTTATATTCAACGGATTTTATCGTAACACCCTTTGGAACATTATTAAGAATAAAATTAGCTTTATCCAAAATATTGTCTTTAAAAGTTTCATTTGCAAGAGTTAAATCAACTGTGCTATTATCAAGAGTGCTTTCTGTTAGTACTTTAGCAGCTATTGTCAAAGTAGGAATCTGAGCAACAGGTTTTATTATTATCTTATATTTAGCATTTAAAATAGTTGCAGGCGACCAGTTCTCATCATTCGCATAATGCCAGAGCCAGGAGGGTTGTGGATTTTCTGCTTTTACCCTTGCGGCATAATAATAATCTCCTACTTCTTTTATATCTGCTATATTTATCTCAGTATGAACCCTTTTATTAGAACCTTCACCATCTTCATACCATTCTGCATTAAACCATTTCCAACCTGTTGTATCATTATTCTTCTTCCCATAACCTATCTGAAAAATGCTCCAGGTCTGCTGACCTATTTCGGCATTTATCCATTGTACATTTTTTTCGCCTAAATTATAGGTAAAATCAACTGTTGTTAATAAATGCAGCCATACTTCTGGTCCTGGATCATCACATTTTATTATAAGTTCATTACTTTTAAGCATGTTTCCACCTGTCAGTTCTCCTGCTAATATAGTTACTGAAAAATGGGTAGAGTCTTTATCAAAATTAGTTCCGTCAAAAGCTAAAGTAACTATGGCTGTGGTGTTTGTTTTATATTCAACAGATTTGACTGTAACTCCCTTTGGAACATTGTTCAAAATAAAATTAGCTTTATCCAAAATATTATCTTTAAAAGTTTCATTTGCAAGAGTTAAATCAACTGTGCTATTATCAAGAGTGCTTTCTGTTAGTACTTTAGCAGCTATTGTCAATGTAGGAATCTGAGCAACAGGTTTTATTATAATCTTATATTTAGCATTTAAAATAGTTGCAGGCGACCAGTTCTCATCATTCGCATAATGCCATAGCCAGGAGGGTTGTGGATTTTCTGCTTTTACCCTTGCGGCATAATAATAATCTCCTACTTCTTTTATATCTGCTATATTTATCTCAGTATGAACCCTTTTATTAGAACCTTCACCATCTTCATACCATTCTGCATTAAGCCATTTCCAACCTGTTGTATCATTATTCTTCTTTCCATAACCTATCTGAAAACTACTCCAGGTCTGCTGACCTATTTCGGCATTTATCCAAAGTACATTTTTTTCGCCTAAATTATAGGTAAAATCAACTGTTGTTAATAAATGTAGCCATACTTCTGGTCCTGGATCATCACATTTTATTATAAGTTCATTACTTTTAAGCAGGTTTCCACCTGTCAGTTCTCCTGCTAATATAGTTACTGAAAAATGGGTAGAGTCTTTATCAAAATTAGCTCCGTCAAAAGCTAAAGTAACTATGGCTGTGGTGTTTGTTTTATATTCAACGGATTTTACTGTAACACCCTTTGGAACATTATTAAGAATAAAATTAGCTTTTTCCAAAATATTGTCTTTAAAAGTTTCATTTGCAAGCGTTAAATCAACTGTGCCATTATCAAGAGAGCTTTCTGTTAGTACTTTAGAAGCTATTGTCAATGTAGGAATCTGGGCAACAGGTTTTATTGTTATCTTATATTTAGCATTTAAAATAGTTGCAGGCGACCAGTTCTCATCATTCGCATAATGCCATAGCCAGGAGGGTTGTGGATTTTCTGCTTTTACTCTTGCTGCATAATAATAATCTCCGACTTCTTTTATATCTGCTATATTTATCTCAGTATGAACTCTTTTATTAGAACCTTCACCATTTTCATACCATTCTGCATTAAACCATTTCCAACCAGTTGTATCATTATTCTTCTTTCCATAACCTATCTGAAAACTGCTCCAGGTCTGCTGACCTATTTCGGCATTTATCCAAAGTACATTTTTTTCGCCTAAATTATAGGTAAAATCAACTGTTGTTAATAAATGCAGCCATACTTCTGGTCCGGGATCGGTCCCTTTAATTGTTATTTCATTACTCTTTAATACATTAGCACCAGTCAATTCTGCACCTCCAACCGATACGCTGAAATGAGTTGAATCCTTTGTAAACAAAGTACCATCATAAGCCAATGTTAAAGTAGCTTTTATATCACTTATATATACTACAGACTGAACAGTTACTCCTTTGGGAGCATTGTTTAAAGTAAAATTGTTTTTGTCTAAAATATTATCTTTATAAGTATCATAACTTAAATCCAGAGTTAAAACCCTGCCATTAAGGTTTAAAACTGTTAATTCCTGGTCAGGGGAGATAGTAACTTTAGGACCTTCAACCTTATATTCAAAATTTTTATTAGAGTTATTGTTTACTTTAAGTGAAAGAAAATCGCAATTATCTTTATTAAGAGTACCTGCAAAATTAGTAGTAAACACATAATATGAAATAGTTAAATTTTTTGTCTTACCAGGAATAATAGCGGATCCTTTAAAAGTAAGAGGGTCTATATTAAGCTCAATAAAAGAAGAGCTAAGCCAGGAATCATCAGAATATCTAAGAAAAACTCTCTCCCCACTATTGACAGCCTTTTCCATTGTAACATTAACTGTAACGCTAATATTTAAACCTACATTACCTGCAGGGCTCTGTGTAACAGAACTAATGCTGGCAGGTTGAAAGGTAGTTTCTAATATAGACATTGTATTGTCAGCATCTATATTTTTTCCAACAATAAAAGTATAATAACTCCCATGAGCCAGAAAAAGCCTCATATCATTAATTTCACCACAATCAGAGGCACAATAATTAGCAGAATTTTTTAATATTGTATTAACCACTCTTCTGGCAGATTCTCCGGCTTTTCGCCCCCAGCGAGGATTCCAGTTTTCGGTATTAGCTCTGAAGAAGAAATTAGTACTGTCCGCTTTTTCCGCTTTAATAATAGTAGCTTTGACAACTCCCCTGTCAATCAGCATATAATCGCCGAAACCTGCACCAAAATCTCCATAAACAGTACCTGGTTGCGCTTTTGCATTATAAAATGCAAACAATAAAATAAAAATAAAACTCAGGCAAATAGCTGCTTGCCTTAAACTTCTTAATAAATAAGATAATTCAACTCTTTTCATAACTGTATAATTTATATTAATAATTTGATAATTTTTCAGTTTACAAAGAAAATGTTTTTTTTTTAAATTGGCCATATTTTAAAAGTTAATTTTTAATAAAATCCGAATAATTTTTCTCTGCAAATATATTAAATTTATTAACATAATAAATCTAAAAAATTATTGAGAATAATTCTTAGTCATAATAAAATATAAACAAAAAGGTAAGCAAAGCTGCGGAGTTATTTATCAGTATTTTAAAAAAAAATATCTAATAATATATAAAAAATTATTACTTTTGTGAAATTTTTTAATAATAAACTTATGGCATTAGAATTAACAGCAAAACTTATAAAAATACTGCCTTCACAGAAGTTTGCAGGCAAATCCGGTGATGTTAGCAAGCAACAATTTATTGTTGAAACACAGGAAACATATCCAAAAAGTATATGTTTTACAGCAATGGCTGAAAAAGCTGAAGCAATTAAAAATCTGGCAATAGGCGATACCATTAAAATCAGCTTTTTCATTGAGTCCAGAGAATTTAACGATAGGTGGTACACAGACTTAAGGGTATGGAAAATTGAAAAACTTATTTACAAAGACGCACTCAGTACTCCAAATATTGGAGAACCTGACGATTTACCTGAGGAAAACATCACTCCATCTACCCCTGAAAAAGACGACCTCCCTTTCTAAGGTAAACTATTCAAAGAATAGTAAGGTTTATAAAAGTCAAAGCTTATCTTAAAAAAACATAAAGATAAGGTATTTATTTTTTGACAAAGTCATTATTACGACATTTTGTCAGTATTTTCTTACTGGCATAATCATTGATATTATATATCAAAATCAAATACCTCTTAAGGTTTAACTTTATATTTAATAATTAAATAACAATACAACTATGCAAAAAGGCAAGATTAATGTACAGACTGATAATATATTTCCTATTATCAAAAAATTCCTCTATTCAGACCACGAAATATTTTTAAGGGAATTAATTTCCAATGCTGTTGATGCTACTACTAAACTCAAAGCACTCGCATCGTCAGGTGAATTTAAAGGGGAATTAGGCGATATTAAAATAATAGTGGAAGTTGACAGTAAAAAGAAAACCCTAACTGTAAAAGACAGGGGTATTGGAATGACCGAAGAAGAAGTTGATAAATATATCAACCAGATTGCTTTTTCAAGCGCAGAAGAATTTATTAGTAAATATAAAGATAAAGTTGAAGGGCTTATTGGTCATTTCGGCTTAGGTTTTTATTCCTCTTTTATGGTTGCTGATAAAGTTGAAATCATTACTAAATCTTATAATGAAACTGATAATAAGAATGCCGTTAAATGGGAATGTGATGGCGACCCGGAATATAAAATAAATAAAACTGTCAAAAAAGAAAGAGGCACAGATATTATCCTGCACCTATCTGAAGACTCGGAAGAATTTTCAGAAGAACATAAAATACTACAATTACTTAATAAATATTGTAAATTCCTTCCTGTTGAAATACAATTCGGCACTATCAAGGAAAAACAAAAAGTAGAAGGCGAAAAAGACAAAGATGGCAAGGATAAGGAAATTGAAGTTGAAAAACCCAGAATTATAAACAACATAAAGCCTCTTTGGGCACAGCAACCATCAAAGTTAAATAAAGAAGATTATAATAAGTTCTACACTGAACTTTACCCTTTAAATTTTGAAGCGCCGCTTTTTAACATTCATCTAAATGTTGATTATCCTTTCAACCTGACAGGTATATTA
>JAGODS010000234.1 GCA_017998135.1 Bacteroidales bacterium | reverse complement strand
TTAAAACTGTCGTTATTACAGGAGGCGAACCCTTGAAATTTAATCTTGATTTTTTATGTTCAAAGTTAAATGAAAATGGAATTAAAACCCATCTTGAGACTTCAGTGGCTAATAAGATGAGTGGTTTTTGGGACTGGATATGTATATCTCCAAAAATAGAAAATAAATATCTGCTGGAAAATCTCAAAAAAGCAAATGAATTAAAAGTAATAATAACAGGAGAAGAAGATTTTAAATGGGCAGAATATAATAGTTGTAAAGTATCAGATGATTGTTTTTTGTATTTACAACCCGAGTGGAGCAGAAGAAAAGAGTTAATACCATTGATAATTGATTATATCTTACTAAATCCTAAATGGAAAATTTCAGTCCAGCTTCATAAGTTTTTACATATTTCGTAAATTTGACAATTAACAGATTAGGAAAAATAATATTTTTTTTGTTTTGTATATTGAAAAAATAATATAAATTTGCGTTTGAAATTTAAACAATATTTTTTTATAAATTACAATGGGGAAGAAAAAAAGAGTCAGAGTTGATATACCTATAAGACAACCTGATAAAATGATAGAGCTTGGTTTATCAGTATGCAATAACTTGGATTCATCAATCATACAAAATGAAAATATTAATTTGAATAATTTGCATCAACTTATCACAAATGCAAAAGAAAAAAGAGCCAAGTATAAGGAATTATCAGAAATATCTAAAGGCATACAAAGTAATTATACTGAATGTGTTGGTATTTCCAAAGGACAGACTAAAGATACCAGAGGAACCATTTATAGTGAATTATTACATATAAGGGATTTTCTTAAGAACTATTATAAAGGCAGCGAAGAATTGTTAAATAATTGGGGATTTGATGTGGAAATAGAATATTTGAGGGATTTAAGAAAAGTAAGGATACAGCTACCAATAAATAATCCTGAAAAGCTTGTAGAATTAGCTGAAGTAGTATATAAGCAACACAGGAATGACCCCAAGGTTCTCAAAGAATTTAATATGTCTGTTTTTCTGAAAACAATAAAGAAAGCTAAAAGTTTAAAAGCTGATTATAATAAAAATCAAAAATTAGCCGATAAAGCTCTTGAAGAAGCAAATAATTATATAGGAATAGGTTATGGGCAGAGCAAAGATACACCGAATACAATATATTATTACTTATGGACTATTCATAAAGAACTTCTTATCAAATATGATCGTGATGAAACTGTTTTAATAAAATTAGGATATAAAGCCAGTCCTGTAAATGCAAATATAGCTGTAAAAGGGATAGGTCTTTCTTCCAAAAAAATAATGTTTTCAACAAATCAGAAACCTTTGATAATGCTACACTTGCAGTTTAAAGGTTCTAAGGGGAAGAAAATATATATATCTTGGGGAGACGGCACTTCTGAAAAGTGTAATATGTATGGACATACAACACCAAATTCCGTATATCATGATTATAAAGAGGAAGGAATTTATAATATTGTAATTTCTGGAGATATAAGTAGAATTAGCTATCTCGATGCAGGAAATAATCAGTTGACCCACGTTGAAATCCCACGTAATATGAAAAATCTTGAATTTATTAATATAGAGAACAATTTGATTGAAGACCAACAAGTTTTAAATAATTTGATACTCAATCTTGAATCAGCAAGTGTTTTTAACGGGGAATTAAATATAGCAGGGATTAATAATTGTAATCTGTCGGGTTATGGAGTAATTGCTAAAAATAAGCTTATTAACAGGGGGTGGGAAATAATATCTAATTAAAATATGTTAAAAGTTAAATCTTTTGTATTTAATCCTTTTCAGGTTAATACTTACTTATTATATAATGAAGCAAAGGAATGCGTTATTATAGATGCTGCCTGTTATAGTGAGGAAGAAAAAAATGAACTGGAAGATTTTATTACTCAAAACAAGCTTCAGCCTAAAGTATTTATTAATACTCATACCCATATAGATCATATTTTAGGAGTAAATTTCATTTTAAACAGATATAATATTTCGCTGACCCTTCATAAAGATGGAATAAATTTTATTAATAATGCTGTTGAATGGGCTGCTAATTTTGGATTACAAACTGACCCCATAATCAATAATTTTGAAATTATATCTGATGAATGTTATATTTACAAAATTTTTAATGAAGAAGAGATTGAATTGGTTCATATACCAGGACATTGTGTTGGGAGTCTTGGAATAATATCCCATTCTTCAAAGCTATTATTTACAGGAGACGTTTTGTTTAAAGGAAGTATAGGAAGGACAGACTTGCCTTCAGGCGATTTTGAGACAATAAAAAAGAGCATAAAAGATAAACTATATATTTTATCTGATGATTATGTTGTATATCCTGGTCATGGAGATCTTACGACAATTGGGGATGAAAAAAGGAATAATATTTTTGTCAGAGCTTAATTATTGAGGGTCTTTTCTAATTATAGAACCTTCTTCTAAAGTATAAAAATTAGTATCTAAAGAATTTCGTTCTTTAAGATATTCTTCGTAATTAAAAGTAGAATTAATTCTTTCTTCAATAATATCATTGAAGTTATAATTTAAACTAATCAGGAGTTCGCATATTTCTCTGATAGCAAAGTTTCCTCCCTGACTGGCAGTAATATAATCGCAATAGTTATTATGTTTGACATAATCGTTGAATATAGCGCTAGCTTCTCTTTTGATTAAAAATCTTAATCCGCATTGACTTGCAATTTGCAAATCAAGAACATCATCAAAAATATAAGCAACTTGTTCGCTGTTAATCCCATAAAGAGTTCTTAAATGTTCAAGAGCAGTAGCTTTGTTTTTTATTGAAAAATAAACCGATTTGAAATGCTCTCTTGTAGCCAGGTTGTAAGCTGAGATATTATTTTCGCCACTAATAATAGAAGTAAGAGGTATTTCCCTGTTTGTAAGCCAATATCCAAATCTGAGTAAATTAATTCCCATTGAATCGGCTTCATAGTAAGGGCTGTTAACACCCTCACCTTTTACTCCACTATTGAAAACACCATCCCAGTCAAAAATAATAGCTCTTAAATTTTGGGCTTTTTCTTTTAAATTAAGATAAGGAGTAATAAAAGTTCCTCCTATTGCTGTGAATAGTGTTTCCATTATAAAATTTATCCTATTAAATTAAGTTTGACTAAGTCCTGTATGTCTAATATTCCGATAGGAGCTCCATTTTCAAGAACTACAATATTATCAACTTTTTTCTTTTTAAAAATTTCTGTAGCTTCAACCAGAAAAGCATCAGCATCAATATTAACAGGAATTTTTCCAACATATTCTATCATTTTGTCCTGTAATACAGTTTTTCCTTTAACCTGCAGTTGTCTTCTAAGGTCTCCATCAGTAAAAATACCCAATACTTTATTATTATTATCAATAATAGTAACTGCTCCCAGACCTGACTCAGTCATTTTAACAATAGCATCAAGTACTTCGTTGTCGGTTTTAACAATAGGGTTATAATCTCTAATAATTTCTCTTATTTTGAGAGTAAGCAATTTAGTGTGTTCAACGAACTGATTAGTACCAAGGGTAGTAAATGTGTTTTCAGTGAGAGTTTGTAATACTTTCCAGGGAGCTGTGCAAGCGTTAGCACCAAGGTTTAAAGCGTTTCTGACATGTTCGGAATGACGTACAGATGAAAACATTATCTTACTTGCATAACCATAATAATTAACCGCATTAACACATTGTTCAATCAATGCGAGAGCATCGTGTCCCTGGTCCTGAAGTCTTCCGACAAGGGGACAAATATAGGTAGCGCCAGCCGCCATAGCCATATATGCCTGTTGTAAGGTATAAACTAAGTGGATGTTTACCATTATATTTTCATCAGTAAGTTTTTTGCAGGCTTTAACACCTTCAAGCGAAACAGGTATTTTGAAGACAGTTTTATTAGGGTCAAGACCTAAATTAAGCAAACGTTTAGCTTCCATATATATTTCTTCAGCATTATTGCCTAAGGCTTCAACCTGAAGAATAGGAACCATCCCGGAAAGTTTAAGTATTGTGTTATCAACATCAGTAATGCCTTCTCTGTGCATAAAAGTAGGAGTGGTTGTAAGTCCCGTTAAAAAACCAAGTTTGAAAGCTGCTTCTATTTCTTTAAAATCAGCCGAATCTAAATATAATTCCATATATAGTTTTGTTAAAATTGAGGCTACAAAAGTAGAAATAAATCTTTTATAAGGTTTATTTTATTTGTTTTTTAATTAACAATAATAGTTTTTTTGTTATATCTAAACCTAAAAGCTTTTTAAAATCTATTGATTTTTATTATTTTTTTATATATTGTTGACTGAATTAATCTGGCTATTGTCAATAGAAAATATTTTATTATTAATACCAGTAT
>JAGODS010000233.1 GCA_017998135.1 Bacteroidales bacterium | reverse complement strand
AAACCAAACACATAGTGAGGCAAAGCAAACACATAGTGAGGCAAAGTAAACACATAGTGAGGCAAAGCAAACACATAGTGAGGCAAAGCAAACATATAGTGAGGCAAAGTAAACACATAGTGAGGCAAAGTAAACATATAGTATTTTAACTTTCGCACAAATTTTTTTTTAATATCTTAAGGATAAACAATTGCTAAATAATGAATTGTAATCAGCAATTTAATTATTAGCACTTTTTAGCAATTATAAATCATCTCTTTTTATAATAATTCTATCATTTTATTTTATTTTTTTTAATATTTATTAATAACTATTTTGATAATAATATAAATAATCATATAGAATTTTTAAACATATATTTATATAATAATTTAATAATTAGATATTTATAAAAAATAGCCTCGTATGTTAAAAAAATAATTAAAATATTTTTGATAATTTTTGAAAAAGTTATTAACAATTTAATTATATTTGCTGCCTGATTTTATAATTACTTATTTTATTAACTTTTAATACTTAATTTTATGGCAAAATCTCAATTAAGACCTATCGTAGTGCTTAATATAGCATTATTAAAAGCTATAGGCAATTTTATTTTAAAAATGCGCGGCATTTATGCCAATATGACATTACATGCTGCAATGTTTCCCACTCCGCCTGTAGCTCTCGCTACTTTTTTAGTTAATATAGAGGCGCTTGAAGCTGCCGAAGAAAAGGTTAAAACCAAAGTAAGTGGCTCTGTAACTGAAAGAAACCAGGCTTATGACTTAGTGCTTGACAATGCTCATAATCTTCAGAATTATGTGCAGGATCTGGCTGATAATTCTGCTGACAACGATGATGCACTTGCAATTATAGGTCATAGCGGTTTTGATCTTAAAAATAAAGGTGTTCGTATTAAACCTGAATTTGAAGCAAAACACGGCAAAGTATCAGGCGAAATTTTACTTTTTGCCAAATCAGCAGGCTTAAGAGCCAGTTATGAATGGAGAATGAGCGTTGACCAGCTAACCTGGACCGATTTGCCCGATACAATTCAGGCGAAAACCAAAGTTAGCGGCTTAACCCCGGGACAAATTTATTATTTTAAACAAAGAGCTATCACTAAAGCCGGTCAAGGCAGTTGGAGCCAAATTTTTGTTATAGTCGCCATTTAATTTATTTTTTAATTATTAATGTTGAATGTTGAATTAAATCAACATTTTTACATAAACCTAACAGGTCTTTAAGACCTGTTAGGTTTATAACCAATACTGTTAGTTTTTGAATTTATAGTTATGAAAATACAGATAAATATAACAACAGGCTTTTATCTGCAGGTGCAGAAACCCAATAGCAGTTATTTATATACAGCAGGGCTGCTCTTTACAGAAGATGACGATTTATTTATTGTCAGCGAATTGGGTTATAAACTCGTAGGACCAATAGAACTGCCCGTTCAGACTGAGCCTTATATATTAAAAGTAGAAGAAACCGGGCGAATCTGGCTGCTCGTATCCGGCAACTGGACGCTGATAGGACAAATAAAAGGAGTGTTTTTTATTAAACCCGAAGAATTGGAAGATGTGGGAGATGGCTATTATAAAGAGACTTTTGAATCAGGCGTCCCTGTTATTGATAATCCTGGCGAGGGTCCGCTGACAAATGCTAAAACTTACGGTTTCTTACAGGGTTACGGCAAAGCAAGACCTCTTGTCGTGCTTAATATTAACAAATTGCGTAAAATTGGTAATTTTATCCTTAAAATGAGAGGTATCTATGCTAATATGAGCCTGCACCCCGACCTTTATCCTTCTCCTCCTTTTAGCTTAAATGATTTTCTTGATAATATAGAAGCCCTCGTTGCTGCCGAAGCCGAAGTTTCTACGCGTATCAGAGGCAAAGTAGAGCATAGAAATCAGGCTTATGATCTGGTAATGGATAATGTTCATAATCTGCTTAATTATGTTCAGAACCTTTCTGATAATGCTTCAAGCTTTGAAGAATCTATAAGGCTTATTATATCCTCAGGCTTTGATTTAAAGAAAACTACAGCCGCTGTCAAAAGCAATTTACAGGTTAAAAATATAATCCCTTCAGGTACAGTAAAACTCACAGCTAAAGCAGTCGCAGGCGCCGGCTCTTACGAATGGCAAAAAAGCAATGACGGTATTAACTGGTCAGAACTCCCCGGCACTCTTAAGGCTACTACTAAAGTTGAAGGTTTAACCATAGGCTCTCGCGTATATTTCCGCTGTCGCGCAGTCCTCAGAATCGGCAACAGCGACTGGACTCAAGCCGTTTCGCTTATTATTGTTTAAAGGATTTTAAAGCTTATCTTTTGAGAAAAGATAAGCTTTTGTTTAGAGCATCCTCCGTGCAACTCCGTGTCCTCCGTGCCTCAGTGGTTTTAATCCATTCATAACTCATAGCTCATAATTCATAATTCCTCAAGGTTTTTAAATCTAATTTTGTGTATTGACATCTAAACTCAATAAACACAATACTAAAAATAAATAAATCTGTTTCATAAGATATATATTTAAATGTTAAGTAAAATAATAGTTATAATTTAATAAATTTAATCATTTCTGTATTCTTGTTACTCCTAAACTCCATTATACAAATTCCTTGTTTTAATTTATCTGACCTAAATTTAATTTTATATTCTCCTCTTGATTTTAATTCATTTTCTACTATTGTCTCAATTTTATTTCCTATTACATCATAAATATTAATGCTAATACTTTCTTTATCATTTAACAGGTATTTTATTTCTAATATTTCAGTTATAGGATTAGGATATATATTTACTTTATTAATATTTTGTTTAATATAGTTTATTTTATTGATTTCTTGCAAATTATATACAATATACAATTTATTTTTTTTTGCTTTTCCATCTTTTGATACTGTAAACAATAAAATATTATTTGTTAAAGAATAAAAAGGGGACAAAATCCAAGGATAGTTTAATTCATTAATATATGAATTATGCAAATAATATAATTTAGTAAAATTGTCTTTTAAAGAATCCCTTTTAAACAAATAAATATTGAAATCATTATCATAATTCCATAATACAAAAAAATACTGCAAATCATTGGAAGTAATTTTTCCTGGACTTGGTCTAAATTCCTCAGGTATATTAATAGTGTCTTTTAATGTATATTCATCTACTCCTGTCCTAATAAACCTACATAAAAAATAATCAGAAATTAAATTTGTGTCTTGAATTAAAGTTAAATAAAGGTTTTCCTTGTCCTGTGTGAAACTTGGAGAACTATAATTATATATATTATTTGCAATAAGTTTAATTTTTTTAGGTTCGGAGAACTGCTGATTAATTGAATCCCTTTTTGCATAATATAGATTAGCAAAGGTTTTGGCTGTATCAAAAGTTTGTACAAAATAAATATTTAATTCATCATTACTTAACCAAAAACCATGATAAAATGTTTCCTTATTATAATTTGTAAAAGATAAAGGTTTTGGATTTGAATATCTATATTCCCCAGATTTTTTCATTGCCATATATATTTTACTCAGTTCATATCCTTCAACATAATACATCCTATTTCCATCAAGTGATAACCAGGGATAGACTTCGCCATTGCCTGTTACAAGTTCATCCAAGGGACGGATGCTGTCAATGCTGAAATCAAGCGAGGGGATGGACTTGCCCGTCTTATAAGGCTTTGCTCTTGGTATTTCTACCGTATCTCCCTTATACCTTATCCCCATAAAATCATATTGCGCTGCACTATTCAGCACAACAACCAACATTAAAACAAGCATACCAGCAGCATACCTGCTTAATTTAACACTGTTTTTATACATTTTTCTTATTGCTATTATGTTTAATGATAGGTTACAAAATTACACTATTTTTTATTATTATCAATTCACCACAGAGACACAGAGAGCACAAAGACTCACAGAGCTTTCTCCGTGCAACTCTTTGTCCTCAGCACTGTCTCTGATTTTAAAGCTTATCTTTTGAGAAAAGATAAGTTTTTGTTTAGAGCATTCTCCGTGCAACTCCGAGTCCTCCGTGCCTCCGTGGTTTTAATCCATTCATAACTCATAGCTCATAGCTCATAATTCCTAACTCCTAACTCATAGCTTATAGTTTTTCACTATATATGAAAGCACTATAGAAAGTATCTAATAACTAAATGATTTGGGCTAAAGCCTTGATAATGTAAGGAAACTATCTATTCTATTCCCCTATCTAAAGATAGGGGCTATTGGTAGGGGCTATTAATAATCAAAGGATTAAAAAAAATATTAAATAATTTTAGACTTTTTAAAGTCGTTTCGCTTTATTAGCAGAGATTAAATATGTGATATATAACCAACTACAATATTTTAGATGGATACTGATTAGTGTAGATA
>JAGODS010000232.1 GCA_017998135.1 Bacteroidales bacterium | reverse complement strand
CTGCTGGTCAGTGTGGCTTAGTTGTTTCATATTATTAAAATTTTGTCAATAATTTTAAAATAAATTTACTAATAGTTCTAACTTCATTCCTCTTGAACCTTTTATTAATATTGATGCATTTTTCAATGAATTATCTTTAAAAAATTGCATAGCGGAAGCGGTATCTTTAAAGGGGGTGATATTATTTATTTTATTTTCTTCTTTATTCATTAATAAATTGTAATAAACCTCTCCAATAAAAAAGCTATGAGAGAAATCCTGTTTTTTAACTAATTGAATAATATTTTTATGTTCTTTAATAGCAGCATTACCAAGCTCAAACATATCACCAAGAATAACTATCTTATTATTAAGTTTAAGAGAAATAAAATTTATAAGAGCCGCTTTTGTACTAACCGGATTTGCATTATAGGCATCAAGGATTATTTTATTATATGCAGTTTCTTTGAATTGAGATCTAAGCATTGAGGGCGTGTAGTTTTCAATAGCTTGTTTAATCTGAATAGGATTAATTTTGAAAAATAAGCCTGTACATATAGCAGCAAGTATATTGTTAAAATTATAATTGCCTATAAGTTGTGTTTGTATAGTTTTGGCTTCTTCTGGAATTTTATCAGGAGAATTTGAGTCCCAGTGAATTTTAAGCAAAAATTCATTATTTATTATTTTACCTCTACAAAAAAGCAATCTGTTTTTTCCATAATATATACAATTATTCATTTGTGAAAGACTTATTAATAGAGGGTCGTTAAAATTTACAAAGGCGATACCCTTGTTGTTTTTTAAGGTATTATAAAGGGCTTTTTTAGTGTCAATAATATTTTGAAAAGAGCCAAAGCCGTCGAGATGTGCTTTACCTATATTAGTAATAATTCCATAGTTGGGTTGAGCAATATCGCATAGCATTTTAATTTCGCCGGGATGGTTGGCTCCCATTTCTATTATGGCAATTTCTGTTTCGTTTGTAATATTTAAAATTGTAAGTGGAACGCCAATATGATTATTAAGATTACCGATAGTTGCCAGGGTATTGTATCTTTGTTTTAAAACAACATATAACAGCTCTTTAGTAGATGTTTTACCATTAGAGCCTGTAATGCCTATAACAGGTATATGTAAATGTTTTCTGTGTTCTGAAGCAAGTTCCTGTAAGGCTTTTAAACTGTTTTTTACCAATAAACAATTTTTATTAATAACATAATCGGCGTCGTCAACAATAGCATAAGCCGCACCCAGAGAAAAGGCTTCAGAAACAAAAGTATTGCCATTAAAATTATCGCCTTTTAAAGCAAAAAAGATAGAATTCTTTTTTATTGCCCTGCTATCTGTAGATATAACAGGATGTTGCTTATAAATATTATATAATACCTGGATGTCGGGTTCTCCATATTTCATAGAGAATAAATGAAATTAGGGTGAACATTTAGTTTGTTGTAATGTTCACCCAATATTTTAATATTACTTATTTTTTTCCATTTCCGATAGGGCTGCCGACTCTGGTCATAGCACAGCGGAAGCCAATATAATCGGTAGCCTGGTCTTTATCAAGGAATCTTCTTGTGCCAGGGCTGACCCAATATGATAAATCGCGCCAGGAACCGCCTTTAAAGACCATAGAGTTATTATCAATAAGTGTGCTTAATCTCTGCCCCAAAACTTCGTCAGACATATACATCCATTCATTTTTATTTTTGGTTTCGGCATAATAAATACTTGATTGGAGGTCTCCGTCAAGGTAATCTCTGTTATCAGCATACCTGTAGTTACGTCTTTTAAGATTATCTGCAATACTAACAGTATCCCATATAATTCTACCGAGGGAGTCTTTAGCTTCAATATTTCCTTCGGGATCTCTTTTTTGAGTTTTAAAGACATTGCCTCTGTATGGATTTAAGTCGCTGACATCTTCAAAGGATAAAGGTCTGTAAACATCCAACACCCATTCGCTAACATTACCACCCATTCCATATAAACCGTAGTCATTAGGCCAGTAAGCAAAAACGGGAGTAGTAGGACAGCCGGCATCATTAAGATTACCAGCTACTCCCATATAATCACCTCTACCTCTTTTAAAGTTAGCGACAAAATCGCCGAGATTATGTTTAGCATCGGTTCTCATAACGTGTCCGTTCCAGGGATAAATTCTTCGTTCAATAACTCTTTCAAAAAGGGTGTTACCAATTAAGCCTAAAGCAGCAAATTCCCATTCGGCTTCAGTAGGTAAGCGATAGTTAGGGAGTATAATACCGTCTTCCATTTTTACTTTTCTTGTACCTGTACCGGTAGGGTTTAGGTCAACAAGGTCATTTTTAACCATACCTTCATATTGTCCGGCTAAATAAGCATCAGTATTAAAGTTTTCTTCATTACTTTGATTAGGGTCCATTTTCAAAATGCCTTCTCTAACGAGAATATATTCATTAACCCTGTCAGTTCGCCACTGGCAGTAATTAGCAGCTTTGGTCCAGCTAACACCGACAACAGGATATTCTCTGTATGCAGGATGTCTGAAATAATAAAGCACCCAAGGCTCGTTATAAGCTAATTTTTCGCGCCAAACTAAAGTATCGGGCAGCGCTTTTTTGTAAACTTCGGGATAGTCGGTACCGAAAACCCTATGAACCCAGTAAAGATATTCAAGGTAATCAAGGTTACGGATTTCGGTCTGGTCCATATAAAATGAAGCGACAGTAACACGACGGGGAATATTATCCCAGTTATATTCAATTTCCTGTTCTGTACGCCCCATAATAAAAGTACCTCCTTCTATAAGAACTAACCCGGGACCGGTTTCCTGTTCAATAAAAGGCTGAACATCAAAACCTCCGTTTTTTGGATTGTTATATTCCCATTTGGTAGTCATAGACTGCTCTCTTTTACAGGAAAAAAGGGCTAATAAAGCAAGTATTAATAACAGCTTTAAGTTTTTTCTATTCTGACTCATATATTTATTGATTTAATCGTTAACAAATTAGTTTTATATATTTATTTTTATGGAATTCATTTTATAAAAGAGAAAGATAGCTTAGAACGAAGGACAATTAATAACTTTAGCACGTTGTTTTTTTTCAGGACAGTTAAATCTGAATGCAAAAGAAAACTCGTGAGAACCGCCGGAAGCATTCGTTAGTTTTGATATTGTGATATCGTAACTATATCCGAACTGCATATTGTCAGTCTGCAAGCCAATAAGAATTATTAAAGCATCGGGGTTTGAAGCAGCGCCAATACTTTGTCTGAACCATAGACCGCCAACAACGGGAAATCTGTTAAAGTAAAGTCCATAGTTTAACTGCTGAAAATCCTGTTGTTTCTGGAATAATATATTAGGTGAAATAGTAGGAGCGTCAGCATCTTTAGTTCTTCCGCTGTTTTGATTGTCTAATTTAAAGATAGCCCCCAGATGTGCAGTATATTTTCGTGGCAGTTTGCTTTGAGAATAAAAGCCTTCATCAGGTTCGGTAAGATGGTGAGCAGCAAAGCCTAAATAAAAATTTTCGCTGAAAACTAAAGCACCTGCAGAAAAGTCAGTAGCGCTTTTGGTCAATTTATCGGGTTGTTGTTCCTGGGTATTGTAAATAAACCCGTATTTAGGGTCAATCTGGTCGCCGAAAGTAAGCTTGGACCAGTCTAATTTTTTCCAGAAATAAGTAGCCTGGAAGCCTGCTTTGACCGAAAACTTTTTAGCAACATCAGTGGTATAGGCATAAAGTCCGCTAACCTGTGTTGTTGAGATAGTCCCTTCGCCTGCCCTGTCATTGTTCATAAGTAAGCCCACACCACCCGAAATAGCATCAAAATACTGGTCGTAAGAGGCATTATATGTAACAAAGGTGCCAGAAATAGAAGGCCATTGATTTCTATAATTTATAATAGCTCTCGGACATATTTTGCTACCGGCAAAGGCAGGATTTAGGTATAATGGATTCGCATAGAATTGAGAAAAATGCGAATCCTGACTAAAGGCTTGTCCTTTAATAAGCACTGTTATAATTATGATAAACAGTAATTTTAATATGTTTATTTTTGTTATCATCAAACAAAAATTAAATAATTCAGGCAACAAAATTAATATTATTTTTTTATATGAGGCATATTTATGAAAAAAACAATATTTAATTTTGCTATTCGTTTCATTATTTATTCTTTTTAATTAAACGATTAAATTTATTTCTAATTATATTTATACTCTTTTTTTTAAAATAAGTTTCAATAATATAAGTTTCTTTAAACATTTTTCTTTATCAATGAAAAACATATCAACAATAAAAATATCTCTTTTTCTAATTATATTATTAATAATTAATAATATTTTTGCTCAACAAGTTAGTTTAAAATGGAATGATTATTCGGGTGATAAAAATTATAGAACACCTATATATAAT
>JAGODS010000231.1 GCA_017998135.1 Bacteroidales bacterium | reverse complement strand
ATATTATTATAACATTGTTAATAACTATAGGATTAAGTTCAGTAGCACAAAAAAAAGGATATAAAATTAAAATTAAATTTGGAAATATAAAGGATTCTTTATGTTTTCTTGCTAATTATTATGGAGACAAACAATATATTAAAGATACTATTAAACTTAGCTCTAAAGGTGAAGGAGAATTTGCAGGAAATGAAGAATTGCCTAAAGGTATTTATCTTGTAGTTACTTCTGATAAAAAGTACTTTGAGATTCTTATTGATAAAGAACAAAATTTCTCTATTGAGACTGATAGTTCTAATTTTGTTAAAAATATGATTATTAAAGGTTCGGCTGACAATAAACAATTTTATGAATATCTTAAGTTTATTGCCGATAAACAAAAAGAGCAGGAAAAGTTAAGCAAAATATATAAAAGGATTAAAGATGATAAGGAAAAAAAGGATTCAGTAAAAATATTACAGAAAGCCTTTGGGGAACTTGATAAAATAGTAACAGAATATAAAAATAATATAATTTCTAAGGAACCTGATAAATTATTAACTAAGATATTTTTAGCTTCAAAAGAAATAGAAGTGCCTGAAGCTCCTTTGTTACCGAATGGTAAAAAGGATTCTACTTTCGGTTACAGGTATTATAAAAAACATTATTTTGATAATATTGATTTTACAGACGACCGCTTGTTGAGAACCCCATTATTTCATCCAAAACTTGAAGAATATTTTGAAAAACTCGTTTATCCTGCAATTGATTCTATTATTAAAGAATGTGATTATCTTATTGAAAAAGCTCGTCCTAATAAAGAAATGTATAAATATTTAGTATGGCATTTTACGCGTACTTATGAAACTTCAAATATAATGGGTTATGATGCTATTTTTGTGTATCTTGCAAAAAAATATTATATATCAAATGAAGCTTTCTGGACTACTAAGTCAACGGTGGAAGCTATGGAAAAAAGAGTTAAAACACTTGAGCCTTTATTAATTGGTAAAAAAGCTCCTAATCTTATTATGCTCGATACTATTATGCAGCCAAGAGCCCTTTGGGATGTTAATGCTAAATTTACTTTAATTTTATTTTGGGATCCTGAATGTGGACATTGTAAAACCGAACTGCCTAAGTTATTAAAATTCTATAATAGTAAAAAACAAGAATTAGGTATTGAGGTTTTTGCTGTCTGTACTGATACAAATGTTGTTGTCTGGAAGAAACATATTAAAACTAATAAATTAACCTGGATTAATGTTAATGGTCCCAGAAGTTACACTAAAAATTTTCACGATTTATATGACGTTAATAGTACTCCTGTTATTTATGTCCTTAATGATAAAAAGGAAATAATTGCAAAAAGAATTGGCGACGACCAATTAGAAGGTTTTATTAATAATTACAGAAAAAAAGGAAATAATAATAAACTTTAAGTTGATAAATTTTAATTATTTATAATATTAACCCCGGTTCCATTGAGAATAATACTTTTAATTAAATTGCTCAGGGAAAGCTATTTGTTAGCTTTAGCTACCATACTCAGTAATAAACTTAGGACTGTATTATCTTTGTTAGGTATAACTATAGGTATTTTTACAATTA
This sequence comes from Bacteroidales bacterium, assembly GCA_017998135.1. GTDB lineage: Bacteria > Bacteroidota > Bacteroidia > Bacteroidales > JAGODS01 > JAGODS01. Next base: position 2,795 of record JAGODS010000231.1, on the reverse strand, counting down.
TTTCAGTTTTTACTATTTTTAGTTCTTTGAAATCAAAAATTTGGAGTAGTGTCGAGTCTTTGGGTAACAATTCTGTTTTTGTGCAAAAATGGCCATGGTCATCAGGTCCGGATTATCCCTGGTGGAAATATATCAATAGACCTGTTCCTGATTTGAATGATTTAGATGAAATCCGTAAAAAAAGCCAGGTCGCTTTATATAGCGCTTATGCTGTCAGTATGCAGAAGGTAGCTAAATATCAGGAAAACAGCTATAATGATGCAATTCTAATTGGGGTTTCGTCTCAATATGAAAATGTGATGACTTTAGACTTAGCTGATGGCAGGTATTTTAGCGAGTTGGAAAATAATAACGGTAGTTATGTCGCTGTTATTGGAGCTGAAATAGCAGAACAATTATTTTATAATCAATATCCTTTAAATAAAGAAATAAAGATTTTAGGTAAAAGGTTTATTGTTATTGGTGTGCTGGCAAAAGTAGGTGAAACTATGTTTAATTCTACAGACAAGCAAATACTTATTCCCGTTAACAATCTTGCTAAATTAATGAATCTTTCTTCTGATTATAATGATAGTTTTATAGCAGTTAAAGCAAAAAATAATTCAAGTCTTGAGGAATTGAAAGACGAACTGCGTGGAATTTTGAGAAGCGCTCATAGACTTAGACCTATAACAGAAGATAATTTCGCCCTGAATGAAACCAGTATGATTACTCAAAATTTTAATAGTTTGTTCGGCGTTTTAAGTATAGCAGGTTGGATAATAGGCGGCTTTTCAATTCTTGTTGGCGGCTTTGGAATTGTTAATATAATGTTTGTTTCTGTTAAGGAGCGTACTAACCAAATAGGTATTCAAAAAGCTGTAGGAGCAAAAAAATATTTTATTCTCCTGCAGTTTTTGTTTGAGTCGGTTTTTCTGAGTTTTTTTGGTGGCTTTTTAGGGTTATTGCTTGTTTTTTTAGGAACATTAATTGTAAATAGTTATATTGAATTTTCCCTTCACCTTACTATAGGTAATATTGTTTTAGGATTATTTGTTTCCGGCATAATTGGTGTTGTATCAGGCTTTTTACCTGCCTGGACAGCCTCTCGCTTAAATCCTGTTGAAGCAATAAGAAGCTGATAAATATAAATCAAATGTTAAAAGAAAAGTTACACGAAGAGGTTTATTTTTATAGTTTAGTATTACTTGCTGTTTCTTTGCCCTTGTCTTTATTTATGATTAGTGTTTCACAGTTTTTGCTGTTAACAAATTGGATGCTTGAAGGCAGGTTTAAAGAAAAATTCTTTGTATTAAGTAAAAATAAATTCGCTTTATTGCTCGTATCTTTCTTTGTACTTCATTTAGTCGGTTTGATTTATACTTCAGATTTTTCTAATGCAATGAATGATATCAGGGTCAAACTTCCTATACTTTTACTCCCTGTTCTAACAGCAAGCAGTAGAAAAATAAGTTTAAATAAAATAAATTCCCTCCTTTGCTTTTTTATCTTTGCGGTTACTGTTGCGAGTTTAATTAGTCTTTATAGATTTATTAATTATGATATTTCGGACATCAGGCAAATATCTCCTTTCATTTCCCATATAAGATTCGCTTTATTGATTTGTATTTCTGTTTTTTCATTGTTTTATCTTATTTTTATAAATTCTCAATTAAATAAATTTCAAAAGCTATTATCATTTATTCTGTCTGGCTGGTTAATATTTTTTCTTGTATTGATGGAGTCAATAACTGGGATTTTTATACTGCTTGTTAATTTTATGTTTATTTTAATATATATAATAGTTAAAAATAAAAATTTACTTATAAGAAGTTCTTTAACCCTTTTAATATTAATAATTCTTGTAGGAATATTTTTTTATTTAAAACCAATTTATAATAGTGTTTACTCAACCCAACAAACAGATATAAGTAAGCTCCCTTCAAATACAGATTCAGGTAATTTATATACTCATAATTTGTTAAATAAAGAAACTGAGAATGGATATTATGTTTGGCTTTATGTGTGTGAAGATGAATTAAGAAACGAGTGGAATAAAAGAAGCAAGTATTATTATGATAGTTTAGACCAGAAAAAGCAGGAAATAAAATATACTTTAATAAGATTCCTTACTTCTAAAGGCTTTACTAAAGATGCAGCAGGGGTCAGAAAACTTAACGAAGCAGAAATAAACTCCGTTGAGAAGGGTATTGCTAATGTTTTATACCAGCAAAAATCTAATATTGGAGCGCGCATTCATCAGATACTATGGGAAGTTAAAGTTTATAATCAAAAGGATTTTTGTAATAATCATTCGGTTGCTCAAAGATTTGAATTTTGGAAAGCATCTTTTGGTATTATTAAGCAAAATTTTTGGGTGGGGGTTGGAACCGGGGATATTAAAATTGCTTTTAATGATGAATATATTAAGATGAAGAGCAGTTTAAGCAAAGAAAACAGGTGGCACTCTCATAATCAATTTCTTACTATATTTGTTGCTTTTGGCGTTTTCGGATTTCTTTTATTTGTACTTATTTTCTTTTATCCTATTGTATCGGGTTTAGTGAAGAATGATTTTTTATATTATACCTTCTTTATCACTGCTTTATTGTCTATGCTTAGCGAGGATACTCTTGAAACGCAGGCAGGAGTTACATTTTTTATGTTTTTCACTTCTTTACTGGTCTTTGTTAAACAAAAAGATAAATAATACCAGTAAATTTGATTTATTCTTTTAAATATTTAAAAGCATCTCTAAAAACTCCGTTTTCCCTCTAAATACAACTAAATCCCGAAGGGGTGTTAGGATGGTAGAG